>DAOQII010000123.1:0-6959 GCA_035339455.1 Chitinophagales bacterium | reverse complement strand
GCTGTTGGATGCCGTATCCTGAACATTATTTACGGTCAGTGTGTAGGCGGTGTTTGATGCCAAAGGTGTTGCAAGCACTAAGTGAACCGTATTCGGATTTGCCACATCCAGCGTAGTAGAGGTGACAGTTATAGAAGGGCTTAATAAATAATTTGCAACCGTACCGGCAGTCGGGTTGCTTACCGGCTCAGAAAAAACGACATCAACATGTGTGGCATTAACGGCATTTACAGCAGTAATTACAGGTGGGGTAATGTCTGAAATAACATCCGGTAATTGAATGGCGCTGATATCATCAAAATAAAAATTAGTAGCATTAGCCCCTGTATATTGGCAATATAAACCAAAATAATTGGTAGCAGTATAAGTGGTTTCTGTTAAGCTGTCAATAGCGGTAAAAGTAGGAGCTCCAGCATTTTTCCAATAAAACACCCATTTACCCAAATTGTTTTTAATTACTTTAATAGATAATTCAGGTTGAGCGGCTAACTGAGCAACTAACATGTTTTTTAATAAAACTTCGTTTGTGCCATCCTGACGGTAAAACTCAAGTCCGTCAGATGCACCATTTCTTCCAATTTTTAAGAAATAGCCCTGATTAGATGCAGTTAAGTCATTAGAGGTGGAAAATAAATAAAATTTAACGTAATCATTGTCAGAAGGATTAAACTGGAGCCGGGTGTACATATTCCACTCCACACTGCGAGTAAGTGTACTGCCTGTTACTAAATATGCAATGCCACCACTTAATGAGGCGTTTAGCTGTAATTCTTTAGCCGGATTCACCTGAAACGAAGTTAAGTTGCCTGTCCATGACGGATTATTGGTAATACCACCATCAGTAAATTGGTCATTAAACTGGGCATGACCCAATTTAGAAAATAATAAAATCCATAATAACAGGTATACCTTTCTCATCAACTAATAAATTTAATCACTTCTTCCATTATTTAGTCGGTAAAATACAACGAATGGTTGTTTCGTAATATTAAATTAAACAGAAAAGTTAAGCAGAGTATCTATTTTTGTAAAAAAATACCAAATATGAAAGTAGCAGTAGTTGGAGCAACCGGATTAGTAGGCACCGAAATGCTGAATGTTTTGCTTGAACGCAAGTTTCCGGTTTCAGAATTGATTCCTGTAGCCTCTGAGCGTTCCGCTGGAAAGAAAATCAACTATAATGGCAATGAATACACGGTTGTTACGCCACAAAAAGCAATCGAAATGAAACCGGCTGTGGCACTTTTTTCAGCCGGAGGAAATACATCCTTGGAATGGGCACCGAAATTTGCCGAAGCGGGTATTACCGTTATTGATAATTCGTCAGCATGGCGTATGGACCCTACCAAACCGCTTATCGTTCCTGAAATTAATGCAGATATCTTAACTAAAGACGATAAAATTATTGCCAACCCAAACTGTTCAACTATCCAGATGGTTGTTGCTATCAATCCTTTACATAAGAAATACGGAATTAAGCGTGTTGTGGTGTCTACTTACCAGTCAGTAACCGGTACAGGAAAAAAAGCTGTTGACCAACTGATGAACGAGCGTGCAGGTATAGAAGGTGAAATGGCATATAAATACAAAATTGACTTGAATGTAATTCCTCAAATCGATGTATTTTTAGATAATGGTTACACCAAAGAAGAAATGAAAATGGTGAAAGAAACCTGCAAAATTATGCGCGATGACAATATTAAGGTAACGGCAACTACAGTTCGAATTCCGGTGATGGGCGGGCATAGCGAGAGTGTGAATATAGAGTTTGAAAATGATTTCGATTTATCTGAAGTATTCCAGCTGCTGGGCAATGCCCCGGGCGTATTAGTTGTAGACGAGCCTTCGTCTCAATTATACCCGATGCCAAAAGATGCGCATGGCAAAGATGAAGTATTTGTAGGCAGACTTCGCAGGGATGAAACACAGCCGAATACCTTGAACATGTGGATAGTGGCAGATAATTTACGCAAAGGCGCAGCAACTAATGCTATACAAATAGCTGAATATTTAAATGCACAAGGCTTTTTAAACTAAAACCCGGTAGCGTTTAGTTAGTTTGTCTCTTTTTAGATATCTTTAGTAAAAAGATACTGCAATCATTTTTATATGGGCAAAAAACTCTTTTTACACTGGTCAGTTATATTGCCTTTGATGGCAATACCCCTGTTTGTATTTACATTAATAGTCCAACAAGCGTGGTTGTACATACCTTTAACATTTCTGCTTATTATTGCGGTATTGGCATCCGTACACCATGCAGAAGTAATTGCTGACAAAGTAGGTGAACCTCTGGGTACGCTTATTTTGGCACTTGCCGTTACCATTATAGAGGTTTCATTGGTTATTTCGCTGATGATAGCCGGTGGAAAAAGCACGCAAACACTTGCAAGAGATACGGTTTTTTCAGCAGTAATGATAATTTTAACGGGTATTGTCGGGCTGTGTTTATTGTTAGGCGGAGCAAAATATAGAGAACAGTCTTTCAGGCGTTCGGGCGTAAATGTTGCATTAATTACCCTAACGGCTATATTAGTGCTTACACTTGTCTTGCCAAATTTTACAACATCGGTTCCCGGTCCTCAATATTCAGCAGTGCAGCTCATTTTTGTAGGTATAATTTCACTGATTTTATACAGCGCTTTCGTTTGGGTGCAAACCAAATTACATCGGGATTATTTTACTGCCGAAACAGCATCTGCAAATGAAGAGCATGAGCAAATCCCGACAAATGCAGCTTTTTTGAGCGGAGGATTGCTCTTATTATCCCTTGTGATGGTTGTTATAATTGCTAAAAAATTATCGTCGCCGATAGAATTGCTTTTACAACAAATTAATGCACCACAGACATTGTTGGGTATAATAATAGCCATGGTTATTTTACTTCCCGAAGGATTAGCAGCCATAAAGGCAGCAAGAAAAGACAGCTTGCAAACTAGTCTGAATCTTGCTTTGGGCTCTGCGCTTGCCAGCATCGGACTCACAATTCCCGCTGTAGCATTCATTTGTGTTTTCATGGGACTGCCCGTTGTTTTAGGTATTGACAGCAAATCAATGTTGTTGATGCTGTTATCGCTTTTTACAGTTGCCTTATCATTTATTACCGGGAAAACCACAGTGATGCATGGCATAGTGTTGCTGGTTATCTTTTCAGTTTATATCTTTACCGTAATTGTTCCCTAAGGAAGTTGAGAACTAAATGAAGCAATCAGCAAGAGCGTGCTATTGAACTTTCTGCTGTACAAATTTGTTATTGCTTTGTATATTTGTATATGTTTCGCTTATTAGAATTCATCGTTTTATTTTTATTAGCATATAAACTAATAAATGAGCTGTTTGGCAGACCAAGAAAAGTCGTGCATCAGGATAATTCATCTTCCCGAAAAACGGTAAGAGAAGAAATCCATCACAGTTCAGGTCAGTCTGCAACCAAACACCCCAGTTACGATAATGCTGAATCTATTGATTTCGAGGAGGTAAAATAATTTCGGGTAATTTATTTGATGTCTTTGTTTTTTATAATTTTGCAGCAATAAATTTTACATTGCAAAACCAATAGTTATGAGTCTCGATCAAAACATGAACCAAGAGTTAAAAGAAGCCATGCTCTCTAAAAATGAGCCTAAAGTACGTACTTTAAAAGCAATCAAATCAGCATTTATTATTGCTAAGACAGAAAAAGGAGCGAATGGAGAAATTTCTGCCGAACAGGAAATAAAAATTTTACAAAAGTTATTTAACCAACGAAAAGAATCATTGGATATTTTTACCCGTGAAAATCGTCCGGAGTTGGCAGCAAAAGAAAAAGAAGAAATGGAGGTAATTGCTTCTTATTTGCCAAAACAAATGAGCGATGAAGAGTTGAAAGCAATTATCCTGTCTACAATAACAGAAACTGGTGCATCCTCTATTAAGGATATGGGAAAAGTGATAGGTAGCGTAAGCAAAAAAGTAGCCGGACAAGCAGAAGGGGCGCGAATTTCTGCTATGGTAAAAGAATTACTGGGTGCATAGTAAAGGACGATTTCAGCATCTAATTTTTGATTTGGATGGGACTATTTCCAATCCAAGAGAAGGCATTTTCAATGCTTATCGGTATGCTTTTGGTAAAATGGACTTACCTATTCCGGATGATGAAAAGCTGAAACAATATGTGGGGCCGCCTTTGAGAAAGGTCTTTGGTGCTTATCTAAATAATAACGAGGCTGCTATTCAGGCTGCCATAACGGCTTACAGACACTATTATATAGACCAACAGGGTATGTACGAAAATGCACTGTTTGACGGAATGTTTGAGCTACTGTCCGGATTAAATGATTATGGAATCACTTTGTCTGTTGCAACATTTAAGGGGGCGTCAGTTGATAAAATTTTGGATCATTTTGCAATTTCGCATTTCTTCCCTATTGTTGAGTATTATAATGAAGAAAAGGGTATTGTAACTAAAGCAAAAATGATAGCGAATATTCTGGAGTATTTGCAAATAACAGATAAAAATCAGGTATTGATGATTGGCGATCGTGAGCATGATATATTTGCTGCTCATGAAACAGGAGTTAAATCTTGTGCGGTTACTTATGGATTTGGGTGTGTAGAGGAACTGAATATGTGTAAGCCCGATTTTATGGTGAATGATGTAGCAACACTAAAGCAACTTGTTTTGCCATTGGCATAATTTCTAGATACTGTAGGAAATAATATTACCGAATACTCAATAGAAACTAACGGTTACTAAGTATTTTCTTATTTTATTTGTAATTATCCTACATTTGGTATTAATTTTGAAACCATAAAGAAAATTTATTTTATGAAGAAAATCGTATTATCATTAGCAACATTATTTATCTTGAGCAAAAGTTTTGCAGGAGATATTTCAGAAAAAAGTAACTTATTCGGACTACTCGGCGGTTTTAGTGTAAATACTATGAACTACAAAGAGAATTCTGACGATAAAAGAGGAGCAAAAGTAGGCGGGCTGTTTGGCTTTGCTTTCGAGCATCGTTTTAAGAACGTAGCAGCTATCGAAATCCAAGCATTATATGTAAATAAAGGAGCACAGTCTAAGACAGACAATGCTTTTTTCAAAACAACCAACAGATTGAATTTCCATTCAGTAGAGCTTCCTGTTTTGGCTAAGTTTTATTTGGGCAAAAAGAAGATATTTAATATTAATGTGGGTGGATATGCATCTTATTCATTTGTAACTCAACTTAGAGTGAAAGGCGAAAATAAAGTTACCGGTGATAAAATAGATGATAAGTCAGAAAACTATTCAAAATCGGAAAACAATCCTAAGGACGTAAATGGAAACAGACTATTTAATGTTTATGATGCAGGCGTAATCGGAGGATTTGAATTTATTTCTCAAAAAGGATTTGGAGCAGGAGCTCGTTTGTCTCAAGGTTTTATTGATTTTACAAATCCGAAATACATTGTGGATGATGATAAAAAAATATGGCATACCGGTGTTCAGTTTTATATGACGTACAAATTTTAATTGTATTAAATAATCATAAGTAGCCGCCATTTTTGGCGGCTTTTTTATTTCGCGCTGATTTTATACTTACTTTTGTAGTAGTGAATCCTCAAAAACATAATCCGGAAAACGTAGGTTTGGAGTCTCGTAAGCAGGATCATATCCAGCTGGCATTCCAGTCACAAGTAGATAGCATTTATATCGATAAAAGATTTTCGTATGAACCGCTTTTTTCTGAGCATCCTAATAAAGAAAGACAATCATTCTCATTTTTAGGTAAACAACTTCAAACTCCAATTTGGGTGTCAAGCATGACAGGAGGCACTGAAAAGGCATACACCATCAACCGAAATCTTGCGAAAGCGTGTGCCAAATATAAAATGGGTATGGGTTTGGGATCTTGCCGTTCTATCTTGGAAAGCAATGACAGAATTCAGGATTTTGATTTTCGCGATATCATCGGTAGTGATTTGCCCTTTTATGCCAATATCGGTATTGCGCAATTGGAATTATTCTTGCTGCAAAATAAATTGCCTGTAATAGATGAACTCGTAGCCAAATTAAGTGCAGATGGAATTATCATTCATATCAATCCATTACAAGAATGGTTGCAACCCGAAGGTGATAAAATAATACAAAAACCATTGGATACACTGGTCGACTTCTTACACAAAACCAAACAGAAAGTTATAGTAAAAGAAGTTGGACAAGGTTTCGGTAAGGAGAGT
The DNA here is from genome assembly GCA_035339455.1 of Chitinophagales bacterium. Classification (GTDB taxonomy): domain Bacteria; phylum Bacteroidota; class Bacteroidia; order Chitinophagales; family JADIYW01; genus JADJSS01. The sequence continues at coordinate 755 of DAOQII010000123.1, read as the reverse complement.
TTGCGTGCACTGGTACAATTGCCAATCCAAGCACTGGAGTTGGCAGGGCATGGCGGCACTAATTTTTCCATGCTCGAACTTTTGCGAAGCAACGAGCAAAGATTTACTTCATTTAAACAAATTTCACAAATTGGCCATAGTGCAGAAGAAATGGTAACAAACCTTAACGACCTGAAACAAGAGTTGGGCGATAAATTTGTATGCGAAAATTTTATCATTTCCGGAGGAATTAAAAACTTTTTAGATGGCTACTATTTGATGGAAAAATTAAATGCCAACAGTGTATATGGACAAGCAAGTGAGCTGTTGAAGTATGCAGAAAAATCGTTTGATGCCCTGGATGAATATTTGGAATTGCAAATTGCAGGATTAAAATTGGCAAAAGCATATTTCAGAGTAAAATAAACCGCTTTGTACAAAATATTAGTAAGATTTAAGAATGAAGAAGTAATAGATAATGTTGTTGAGGTGATAAATAAAATTTAAAAAAGTTTGAAATAAACCACTTCTTTTAATTCCCCCTCCTTGCAAAGGAGGGGGCAGGGGGGAGGTGCTTTATAAAAATCAGAAGAAGATTATCAGCAAGAAAGATATTATAAAATACAAATCGCATGAAACCAATTGAAGGCTATTCCAAGCTCACAAAAGACCAGAAAATTGACTGGCTAATCGAAAATTACTTTGGTGGTGATGAAAAAATAAAAGCAGAAATTAAAAGCTTCTGGCATGAAGATGAAGCGGTTCAGCAACAATTT
>DAOQII010000122.1:0-7066 GCA_035339455.1 Chitinophagales bacterium | reverse complement strand
CATTAGCTAAAGTTTTTGAAAACGGAGATTTCCGTTCGGGATATTATCGCGACCAAACTTTTGCGCTGGCAACCGGTATCGTTTCTGTCGATCAGCTCTTTGGACAACTCTATGCCAATCCCTCTTTGGAAGATGATCCGCATTCAGGTGGGCGACAAATGAATAACCACTTTGCCACCCGAAATTTATTTCCTGACGGTTCATGGAAAGATTTAATCCATCAAAAAAATTCAGCTGCCGATAATTCGCCAACTGCCGCACAAATGTTGCGGGCATTGGGTTTGGCTATGGCTTCAAAAAAATACAGAGAACTTCAAGATCAAATCGGAGAAAACGGTTTCAGTAAAAACGGTAACGAAATCTGTTTTGCTACCATAGGCGATGCCTCCACTTCTGAAGGGATTTTTTGGGAAGTCATCAATGCAGCCGGCGTTTTGCAAGTACCGCTAATTGTTTCAGTGTGGGATGATGGTTACGGCATTTCAGTACCTAAATCACTGCAGACGACGAAAGGAAGTATTTCACAGGTTTTAAAAGGCTTCCAGCGCGACAATAAAAACAAGGGATATGATATTTATGTGGTAAAAGCATGGAATTATCCACAGTTAATTTCTACATACAAAGCAGCAGCCGACAAAACCCGCCGTACACATATCCCTGCATTGATTCATGTTGAAGAAGTGACTCAGCCGCAAGGTCATTCTACTTCCGGTTCTCATGAACGATACAAATCTGCAGAACGCTTGCAATGGGAAAAAGATTTTGACTGTATCTTAAAATTTCGCCACTGGATTATTAACAGTAAGATTGCTACTGATGATGAATTAAATACATTAGAAAAAGAAGCCAAAAATTTTGTAGCCGGAAAGAAAAAAGAAGCCTGGTCGAAATTTCATGGGCCGATTTTAGAAGAACTTAAAGAAGTTATTGCTATGACAAATGCGATTGCATTGACTTCTGTTCATAAAGAACTACTTCAGGAATATGTTATCGGCTTACAGCAAAGTATCGATCCATTGCGTCGCGATATAATGAAAGTAGTGAACGATGTATTAATCACGGTGAAAGATGAAAACAATGTGCATATCACTGCTCTTAAAAAATGGCGCGAAACACAATTATTAATAAACGAAGAAAGATATTCATCATATCAGCATACAGGTTCAGCTTATTCTCCATTAAAATTGCCTCTTGTTAAAGCTGAATATGAGCAAAAGCCATCTATAGTAAGTGGTTATCAGATTTTAAATGCTTGTTTTAATGCCAATTTTGAACGAGACAAAAGCATAGTGGCATTCGGCGAAGATGTAGGCAAAATCGGAGATGTTAATCAGGCTTTTGCAGGTATGCAGGAAAAATTCGGAGTTGAACGTATTTATGATACCGGCATCCGTGAAGCAAGTATTATGGGCGAAGGCATCGGGTTAGCCATGCGTGGCTTGCGGCCGATTGCAGAAATACAATATCTCGACTATTTGTTATACGGATTACAACCGCTCTCTGATGATTTGGCTTGTTTAAGTTACAGAACAAAAGGAGGGCAAAAAGCTCCGCTGATTGTACGTACCAGAGGGCATCGGCTAGAGGGCATCTGGCATACCGGATCGCCCATACAGATGATACTGGGAGCGCTCAGAGGCATGCATTTATGCGTACCTCGGAATATGACACAAGCAGCAGGATTTTATAATTTACTTTTGCGTGGTGATGAACCGGCATTGGTTATTGAATGTTTAAACGGGTATCGTCTGAAAGAAAAAATGCCCAAAAATCCCGGAGATTTCACCGTGCCATTAGGCGTGCCGGAAATATTGAAAGAAGGCAACGATGTTACATTAGTCACCTATGGTTCATGTGTACGTATTGCACAAGAAGCACTTGAAAATTTAGAGCGGGTAGGTATTTCTATCGAATTGATAGATGTGCAAACACTCATGCCATTTGATATTTATGGTGTGATAGGAGAATCGATAAAGAAAACAAACAGAGTGGTCTTTTTTGATGAAGATTTTCCGGGTGGCGCAACGGCATACATGTTGCAGCAAGTGATGGAAAAACAGCATATTTTCCGTTATTTGGATAATCCACCTGTAACACTTACCGCTAAAGAACACAGAGGGGCATTCGGAAGTGACGGAGATTATTTTTGCAAACCAAATGCAGAAGATGTCTTTCAAACCATTTATAACTTGATGCGCGAAACAAACCCTAAGCGGTTTTCAAGTATTTAGATATGCTACTCTTTAAAAAATTTATCCGATGACAGTAGCCATGATATTTCTGCTTCCTCCATGGTTTCTGAATTCACATAAATAAATCCCTTGCCATGTGCCCAAATGTAGTTTATGATTAACAATGGGTATCGTCAGTGAATTTCCGGTCAGTGCGGATTTGATATGCGCAGGCATATCATCGCTGCCTTCAAGCGTATGACGGTAATAAGGTTCATTTTCTTTTACAGTTCTGTTAAACCAATTTTCCATGTCAATACGCACATCAGGATCTGCATTTTCATTAACCATCAATCCTGCTGAAGTATGCAGAATGAACAAATGCAGCAAACCTTTTTCCGGTAAATTTTGCAATTGTAAGACAATTTGTTTGGTAATTAGATGAAGTCCCTTTTCAAATGGCGGAAGCTGTAAAGAATATTGTTTTATCATTTTGTAGTATTGTATAAGCAAAATAACAAAAACATGGGAAATTATTACTCAAACTAAATCAATTACTTATAAACTGCGACATGGCAAAGATGAAAAAATTAATATTGACATAAATACAAGTCTTTGAATGTTCGTTGCATTATTGCTTAATTTTAATACTCACTTTTAGTTAACTGTTTATGAACCTTACCGGAAATCTGCCTGCCTACAATGCCCCCGACACCCGTTATTTTAAATCTAAAGAAGAATTCAATGAAGCCGTAGGAAAAGATTTTATAGCTTATGCAAATAAAGTATTAGAGAAGGGAGAAAAATTGCTGGTCGGATTATCTCATGGTCAATCTCCGGCTGGTGTTTATCAATATATTTTTGACAATTATACAAAAATAAAAAACCCACATAAAATTTACTATTCCTTTGTCAATTCGCCATTAAAAAGCCAGGAACGACTGGTAGGAATTTTTCATGCAGGTCCGTTTCTGAAGACACTGGTGAGAACGGGCATGATAACCCGCGAACAGGTTTTGGGAAGAAATATTGATGATGAGCATCTGGAAGCTTACATGGAGGAATTTAATTCTACACTTACAAACTTTCTCAGGGAAAATAATAAATCAGGATTTGACTATGCGTTTTTAGCATCTAACCCAAAAGGCAGAATTGCCGGTATTGAGCGTAACTCAAAAGCCTTTGAATCCAGAGATGTTTCTACACTTGTCTTGCTTAACAAAGAAAAAGAAATAACGACAACACCTTATTTTCTACAACAAACAAAACGAATTGCCTTTTTAGCTACAAAATCAGATAAAAGAAGACCACTGGCATGGCTTTACAGCACAACGGCCAAACCAACCGAAAGTCCCAGTTTTATAAGGTTTATTGATAATGTAAAAGAAAGGCTCACTGTTTTTATTGATGATGAAGCACTTACCTGGCCACAAATAGAAATTAAGCGCGACACTCGTTTTGGAACGACAACCATTCGCTTAGACTTAACTTATCCCTATAAAGAAAATGCGAAAGAGAAACTTCCCGTTATCTTGCTCATACATGGATTTCTTGGTTTAAACTCATTTGATGGTTTACTGACCACGATTCCGACTACTAAATATATTGCTGCGGCAATGCATTATGGTACTATACCCAATGATTTGCCTGTTGATGATTACTCCAAACATGTCATGCGCAATATAAATGCAGTTGTAGAGTTTTTTGGCGACAGAGGTCATCCCGTGTATATTTTTGATCATTCCATGGGTAATATTTATTTCTTGATGAGTGACCATCATATTGACGAATTACCCGGCATTAAAAAATATTTGCGAGGTCGTATTGGAGCTAATCCGTTTTTTGGTGAAGAAGCCAAGCATGCTTTATTGGGTTTTCTGGATAATGTGATTATTCCTTCCATGTCATTTTCTGAATCTATTATAGAAAAACCATTCGTACTGGCATTTCGTCGCATCATTCCTCTTGACTCTAAAAATGGCGTAAGAAAAAGGGGTATCAGTTTTTCTGAAATGCTTATTGATAAAAAAGATTCTGCAAACAGCAATATCTGGAAAGCGATGAAATCGCGTATTATTTATCTGATGGCCAATATGGACTCATTGCCTCATCTCAATCGCATTCCAATTGAAAAAGCACTGAATAAAATTCCACCTAAAGTATTTGCTATTCAGGTACACTCTGCATTGCAAGAATCCATGAGCTTTGACAAGCAAAAAGGATTAGTCAATATGACCAAACTCAATAAACAAATTTTAATTCTTAAAAGTGAAAAAGACGGCGTGGCAAAGTTTGTTCCGAGACTGTATGAAGGAGATGATAAAATTCAGATTATAGACGTTACTAACAAAAATGAAACAGATTTATTCAGAGAACATCTATATCACATGGTTGATCCACAACATACTACCCGCATCATTGACAATTTCATTACTGAAGTGGAAGCCACATACAAATCAAATTAAGATTTTATGCTATTGATATTTAATATCGCCAAATAAGGAGATAGTCGTATTTTTATGGGCGGCTAAGCTAGGCATGAAAAAAGAGAAATACTATTATAACCCAAACACGCTTAAATATGAGCGCTACAAATTGAGTTGGAAACAACGCTTGTTGCGCATTACAGGATTTTTCACCTCTGCCTTTTTTTTCGGTTTTTTGGCTATGGTACTTGGCTATTCTCTTTTTGATAAACCCGATGAAAAGGAAGCAAAACTGGAAGTGGTAAAAATGCAGGAACGCTATGATATTTTGGATAAACGAGTGGATGCATTAACCAAAGTATTGCAAGATATGGGCGACCGGGACGATAATATATATCGGGTCATCTTTGAATCAGATCCTATACCGGACAATATGAGAAACGGTCAAATTAATCAATCAAAGGTTTACAGTGAGTTAAAGAATGTACCTGACGGAAAACTCATTGATCGTGTGCTAAACAAAATTGAGAAACTTGAAAAATCTGCTTATGTGCAATCCAAATCCTTTGATGAATTGTCTAAATTGATTAAAAATAAACAAGAAATGTTGGCAAGTATACCTGCCATACAGCCCGTAAGCAACAAAGACCTGAAGCGTATTGCATCAGGTTTTGGCTATCGTATTGATCCGGTATATAAAACTACCCGATTTCATGCAGGATTAGATTTTACTGCTGAAACAGGTACTCCTGTGCATGCTACCGGAGATGGTGTTGTAGAAATTGCAGGCCCGATGGGCGATGGATATGGAAATAAAGTTGTCATTAATCATGGCTATGGTTATCACACATTGTATGGGCACAATAGTAAGATATTAGTAAGTGTTGGGCAAAAAGTGAAACGAGGGGAAACAATTGCCCTGGTTGGCAGCACCGGAAAGAGCACGGGACCTCACTGCCATTACGAAGTTTGGAAAAATGCCAATAAAATAGATCCCGTTAATTTCTTTTTTAACGATATTTCACCCGAACAATATGACCAATTGCTTAAATTAGCCGAGCAAAGTAATCAGTCCTTTGATTGATACGTATGACAGTAACAAATAAAATAGCGATATAAGCTTCGATAAACATCTTTAAATAATACGATATGCCGTATAAAGAAAAAGAGATACAAAAAATGTATTACAGCATCAGCGAAGTAGCAAAGCAGTTTGATGTAGCACCTTCCTTGTTGCGTTTTTGGGAAACAGAATTTGATATACTACGCCCAAAAAAAACATCAAAAGGCAACAGGCTTTATACGCAAAAAGATATTGACAGCCTCCGCATGATTTATCATTTAGTAAAAGAAAAAGGGTTTACCTTAGATGGTGCACGCAAAAAACTAAAAGAAAAAAACACGAACGACACACAAGTACATGCAGAAGTAATTTCAAGATTAAAAAACATCCGTTCTTTCATTGAAAAAATGTATAATGACCTGTAATTCATACAAGATGCGCCTATACCGATATATATACATATTATTTTTATTAACACTTCACACTGGTTGTAAAAACCATGAATTTTCTGACAATATTACCAATCGTTCCCCCTATTTTTCTGCAATAGTAGGTGATAACGACAATAATATTTTTCGCAATGTAAATTTTGGGCTCAAGCAGGATGTCGTCAAGAAAGCTGAAACATCCAAGCTTTTTGATTTTGCCCCCGACCATATGTTTTATGAAGTTACATTTCCTGATGACAGCTCTCAATTTCAGGAATATGCTGACATAGAATATTATTTTAATGAAAATGATATTTTGGATATTATGGTAGCCAGAATTTATGTGAACGATTCCGTGCAACAAAGCCAGCTCTATAATAATTTGCAACAGTATTATCATGCAAAGCTCGGTAGTTCTGCTATCGATAAATTTAATGGCGAATTCTGGAAAGGACAATTTACACAAGGAAAATCAAAGCCTATGGATTACTATGTCTTCATGGAGCCACTGCCAAAAGAATTTGGTATTTCTTTAGAATTTAAATTACAAAAATAAAATTAATATTTATTATTTTATAATACAAATAACCAATCTAATTACATATTTTTTTCGATACTAACCTAAAGAAAATAAGAATGCCTGTATTTATCAATACTTAATATATTTTAAGTTTTCATCAAATGTTTAACTTTCTAACAAAAATCCTGTGGACTTAATCATAATACCAAGAAAGCTTGTGATAATTTATGTATCGGTGTTGTAGAAATTTGATATTTATTAATTATTTTATACTAAAAATTCTGCTCTGTAATATAAAAAGAGCTAAATGGGAATCCACTAAGAATATTTGTCAGAATTTTAAGCTTATTTAGTAAATTTTATCAATAAATTGCACCATAAAAAAATAATTGCTGAATTCTGGTAAATTATTTTATTACTATATAAAGAATAGATTGTCGGAAAAAAAGGTTTAATTA
>DAOQII010000121.1:0-7089 GCA_035339455.1 Chitinophagales bacterium | reverse complement strand
ACCAATTACTGTTCCATTCAGATTATTTCCGCTCACATCATTTGCATTTCCAGAAAATGGATAACATCCTACAGCATTATAACAATTTATACAATTTGCTGTGTCATGCAGATGTGTTGTATCATGTACATATAGTGTATCATGTACTGTTGTCGGATTCGGACAATTCGGATTACACGAATTAAGTCCAGTTAATAGAGATAACATTACTAAAGCTATCCCAGTAAAAATTAAAATTCTTTTCTTCATAATTTTTTTTGAGTTAAATAATTATCTTTCTGAATTGTAAATCTGATTAATTTCTATTGAATTCAAAGCTCTGTTAAAAATCTTAAAATCATCGATATATCCAATAAAATAGCCGTTGTACTGACCACTTTGGTATCCGCCTCCTCCAATTCTTAGAGGAAGATTTTTGTTTACTATATCCGTTGTATTGCTTGTAGATGCAATCTGAATCCCGTTGTAATATATATTCATGAAATTAGAACTTTTACTTCTGACAAAAACTAAATGACACCAAGTTCCAACTGTTGGTGGGGTTATCATTGATGAAGAATATAGTCGACCTGTAGAATAAATATTTCCATGATCCCAAATTGGACTATAATTAGTAGATGAATTCCAGAAATAAGTTCCGCATACTCTATCATATGGATTATCTGGTGTGAGTGTAAATAAAAAAGGAGATTGTCCAACATTGTCCATTTTACACCAAAGACTAATTGAAATTTCTCCTGATGTTTCAAAATTGCTATAATTCGGCAATTCAATATAGTCGGGATTTCCTGAATTATATCCTGTAAAAAAATAACAAGCATTTGCATTCCCGTTTCGGTCTGTAGCTAATGTTGCATTATGAATGGTTCCATTGAAGCCATTGCCACTTGTGTCATTAGCATTTCCATTAAACGGATAGCTGGCTACTGCACCCCAAGAGTTGGATTGATTGTAACCTGAGAGCGTAGTTAAACAATTTATAGAAGTAAAAACAGGTTGTCCGCTATTGCTCACTGACATTCTCCAACAGTTGCCTCGGGAGATTTCATCACCACGCCACTTCCTATGTCTTCAATATTAATATCACCGCCTTTCACTTGTAATTTAGAAACAGGGACATCTGTTCCTATACCTACTTTGCAATCATCTGTAATTTTTACACAAGGATAGGATGGTACGCCTGTTCCGAAAATATATCCGCCACCTTCTCCGTAGGCTTCATTTGTAAAGACTAAATCGCCTTGACCGGAGCGTGAAATCAGATCATTGCTATCAGCTGCAACACCAATCGTTACACCATTGTTAGAATAGGTAGTATCTCCAAAACGCAATTCGGGCAAACTTCCGGTAATTAATATTTTACTTTTCCCTTTTTGGCTATTTCTTACTTCTAATGGTGTTTGCGGATTATCTGTACCAACACCTACATTCCCTGTTTTATAAAATATGCTGTTATTGACAGTATCACTCCATTGCGTTCCGTTTCCTGCCTTTTTTGCAAACAAGGAATATGGCACAGAAACTAATTGACTTGTACCTACCAGAGCATAATTGCTTCCACCGTTTTCATCAATTTCAATTTTTATAAAGTAATCATCTCCTCCCCAGTCGATTGAGCTGAAAGAGCCTGAAACTGCAGTACCTTTGCCAATTTCCAAATTTATCAGTCCTAAATTGTTGGTGGTAGAAGCATGTGTTTCGATATATACAGCTGTGCCGGTAATATTATCTTTTAAAATACTTAAACGAACTCCCACATTTCTGTTTGATATTACATTGCCACTATTATCTCTAACTACTGCCTGATATTTTATAGCTTCGGGAACAACTGCTTGTATTAGCCCTACTGAAAGCAAAATAATACTAAAAAAAACAACCCCTTTCTTAGTATTGAATATATGACGAAATATAGTGTAAATACTTTCCATTAAATTTATTTACTGTTTTACAATTTTAAAGCACCGTTCAAAATCGGAATTGTTAGATTTTAATATTAAAAAATACACTCCTTTCTCTAGTTTACTGCAATCAATAGCTGCAAGTTCTGCATTGCAAATTCCATTTAATTGTAAACGACCGATATTGTCCCATATTTCATATTTACCATCAAAACTATTCTGACTTGAGCAAATATTGATTTTATCAATTGTGGGATTAGGATATATAAAAAACGAAAAGCTGCTGTTTCCAGGATTGATTGCAGTAATTAAATATTGAGGCTGACCAAAACCACTTGATAGTTGATTGTTCGTATTTTGCATAGTGGCGGTAACGCTTTCACCAATTACCCAATCAATTTTTATTGTACTATTTTGAATACGACCGCTTGCAGAACAAATAATTTCAGGACTCATTTGCTGAGCAAATATCATCCCAATCATGAAAATAGAAATAAGTAATGTTGTTATGCGATACACTCTTCTAAAATATGTAAACAAATTTAAATAGAATAAAATAAAGAAAATAAGAATTATTTTGCCTATTTTTACTTTAAAATATTTTTATTTATTAATAAGTGTTTGGTATTTAATGTATTATGAATAGAATACAATGAGAAACTTACTTCTATTACGGATTTCTAAATTTAACAAAGACCAATTTTCCAGGTTTTGTGATTACACATGTTCTCCATATTTCAATAAAAGTGAACGTATTACAGAAATTATAGAAATTTTGCGTGATAATTATCCTGATATTTCTGAAGAAGTACTGAAAAAGATTGCCAAAAGATTTCCCAGTGCTTCAGCTGTAAATGTGCAATTGAGCAGAATGAATGATTTGTTAGATGATTTTGAATTGCAACAATTAATTGAATCCAAACAATATATTCTTCAGGCGTTGAAGTACGAACTTGAATTGGATAAAAAAAATAATGTAAAATATTATATCGCATTACAAACATCTGAACGTAGAGATTTTAGAAGTAGTGATGATTTATGGGCAGAGTACTATAAAGAATTTTCATCTATAGCCTTGTGCGAGAATAACTGGCTCAATGAAAAACAAAAAATTATTGAGCACAGTGAAAATTCAATGAGGGCAATCATGGATTATTTTCTAAGTAAATACTTAATGATTTATGCCAACAAGTCAACCCATACATTAGGAGTTACAAATTTAAAGGATTCAGCATCTTCGAGATTGGTTTTAGATTATGTGAAATCCAATTTGGATCAACAGTCGCTTTCGGTTAAATGCTTATTTTATATCATTCAGTTATTTCAATCCATTTATAAGAACGATGAACTATTTGATAAAAATTACGAATCGTTAAAAAATGACACTTTTAATTTACTCAATGAAAATATTTCATATGAAATTAATTATGCTCTTATACAAGCTGTTTCTGCCTGTGTATATAAAGGGGTAATGCAAACTGATTATTTAGCAAAAGCATTTGAAATGGTAGATTTTTTGATTTCAAGGAAATTATTTTTCACATTCTTTCACGAACAACAAACACAACAACGATTTATTCTGTTAATAAAAATTGCATTAGGTTGCGGACAAACAGATTGGGCACTCAATTTTATTAATACACAAATCTGGCGAGTTGATAAAAAATCTCAAGCCAGTATATCCAATTATGCAATGGGCTTAGTGTATTTTAATCTGAAAGAATATGAAAAAGCAACTAAACTCATGCTGAAAGTAAATCTAAGCGGTAGTAGCCAATTTACAATTGATAATAAGCTTACACTATTGAAAATGTATTATGAAGTTAATGAACTACATAGTTTCCAGTATCAAACTAATTCACTTATGAAATACATTAAACAAGCGAAAGTCAGTAAAAATTATCAACTCAATGTCATGCATTCTATTGCAATAATAACACTGTTTTTCAAATGCCGTACTTCAAATGATATCAAAAAAATGCATACAGAAATTGATAAGAAAAAGCTGAACTATTTAATTCAAAATTACAGAGATAAGTGGTATGTAGAAAAATATGATTTATTGTTGAATGCAAATCCTACAATAAACCAATAATCGAAATTATTTTTTATTTTTTTTCGTCAATACTGCAAGCTCTTCACTTGCCATTTTTAAGTCGATTTTGGGTTGATAGCCAAAATCACGTTGTGCTTTGTCTATATTTCCGGCAATATCGTAATCAAATTTTCCTGCTGCTTGTATAGTCGAGTTGATGCGGTTAAATTTACCCATAAACGTATCTGTTTTTTCCATCAGACGGCATACCATTTTAGGAACATAAAGGGGTTTATATGGAACACCTAAGGCAGACGCAATATTTTTATAAATATCATCTACTGTCGGATGCGGTTGTTCATTTCCAATCCAGTACCATTGCCCGTAAGTTTTCGGATTTTTTTCTGCCTGAAAAAAAGCTTCAATAATATTGTCCACGTGGGAAATACTTCGCAAATTTTTGCCGTTTCCAAATACAATCTGTCTCGGCCAATAAAACATGTTCACGAAATTCATTTGCCGCTCCGGTGCAAAAGACCCGAAAAACCAAAACCCGCGTAATGATGTTCCGTCTATTTTACCTTCTCTGGTCTTCTGTAGTAGATATTCTTCAGCGAGCCATTTGCTGTTGCCGTAATTTTTATACGGGTTGGGTAGCGTGTTTTCGTCAAATACAGGTTTCTCTTTTGTTCCATATCCGCATGTCGAATCGGTGCTCATAAAGATCATTCGGCGTACCTTATTTTCAATGCAGGCATCCACTAAGTTTTTAGTACCCACTTCATTCACTTTGTACAAAACATCCACATGTTTCGGATATATGGCACCTGCTAAATGAAATACAGTAACTACATTTTTTACTGCTTCAGTCACTTGGTTTTTATTCGTGATATCAGCATAAACAACTTCAAAATTATCCGGCAAATTCAGTAAGCCTTTAAAACGAGGTTCTACCATCAAGCGCACTTTCCGACTACTTTGCCAGTTTCCGAAACGATCGCCATTAATCAAAATATCCACCATTCTGTTACCCAGCCAGCCGGGTACACCAGTTATTAGCAAAGTTTCATGGTCAGCCTCATTGCTTGAAGTTGCAGTATTTGTCAGCGTATTTCTTTTGCCTAATTGTAATAAACCAAGTTCCCGCTTTATGTCATTTTGAATGGCATTTTTCAAAATATCTTCAACAGGTTTGGTTTGATAATCAATATCTTTTTTTGCTTTAGAACAATCATACCAGGAATAACTGCCGACCACGCTGCGCACATATTGCGGTGATATCGGAAATTCTTTTCCAAACATTTTAAAAAGTTTGGTAAATATCCAGGAAGCAATAAAAATTACCCATTTGGGCATTTTTATTTTGGGCATCTGTTGATTTGAATTATCAGACAGTATTTCATAAAAACGTTTAAACGTAATATTATCACCACTTAGTACATATTGCTGAGCAAAACTGCCTTTTTCATAAGCATTTACATGCCCTTCTGCGACATTCGTAACATCAGCAATAGATATTCCGCCGTCAAAATATACCGGAGCACCTTTGGCTAAAAAATCTTTGATAACTTTATGCGGAGGTGTTAAACCTGTATCATTATCTCCTACTACCCACGAGGGATAAACGCTGCGAATATCCACATTTTTATCTTTGATTAGTGTTGCAACAAATTGTTCTGCCAACAATTTGCCTTGCACATAAGGACTTTCCGGATTCCGTACAATATCTTTTTCATTCAGTAAAATCTCAGGAGAGTGGCTTCTGCCCAAAACTACTACAGAGCTGGTATAGATAATTGTTTTTATACCGACATCAAGGGCAGTATTTAATACGGTTTGCGTCAGCTTGTCTGTGTTTTCCAGCACACTGGCAGCATTGGTTACCGATGTCGTATTTTCTGCCGCAAGATGAAATAATACATCAGCATTCGATAAAAAAGCGGAATACGTAGCCGGTTCAAATAAATTGACCTGATGTACCTGCGCCCCGGCTTGTGCCAATTTTGCCACATTGGCATTTACAGAACGAATGAGTAAATGGGTTTCATAGTTTTTCTCAAGTAATAATTTAGCTACATGAAAACCTATGTGTCCGCTCGCTCCGGTAACCACTGCAATTTTTGGCATGCACAAATATATTGTTTAATAGCAGATTAATTTAGCAGGAAAATAGAATAAATTATTAAATAGCATTAAGAAAGAGGGGGATATGAGTTGTATCTGATTTTTATTTCTTTTCTTTTGATTAATTTCACACTCAAATTAAGAAAAAAATGGATTTTGTAAAAAATGCGATTGACAGCAACCGAGAACGCTATATTCAGGAAATATGTGACTGGCTACGCATTCCGTCAGTTTCTGCCGACCCAAAATTTAAAGAAGAAGTATTGCGTACAGCCGATTTTTTGAAAAATGAATTTATAAAAATCGGGATGGATAAGGTGGAATTATTGCCTACTAAGGGTTATCCTGTCGTGTATGCCGAAAAAATAACAGATGCATCCAAGCCTACGGTTTTAGTTTATGGGCATTACGATGTACAACCCGCAGACCCTTATGAATTATGGACTTCTCCACCTTTTGAGCCTGTTATTAAAACCACGGAATTGCATCCGCAGGGCGCTATTTTTGCTCGTGGTGCCTGCGACGATAAGGGGCAAGTTTATATGCATGTAAAAGCATTGGAAATGATGTTGCAAAACGATTTTCTACCCTGCAATATTAAAGTGATTATCGAAGGTGAGGAAGAAATTGGCTCAGCACATTTAGGCGATTTCCTTTTGGAAAATAAAGAAAAACTGAAAGCGGACGTTATTCTGATTTCTGACACCGGAATTATCGACAATGATACGCCTTGCATCACCAATGGCTTGCGTGGTTTGTGCTATATGGAAGTAGAAGTAAACGGTCCGGACAGAGATTTGCATTCGGGTGTTTATGGCGGAGGTGTAGACAATCCTTTGAATGTTTTATGCCGTTTAATTGGAAGTCTTAAAGATGAAAATAACCACATCACCATAGATGGTTTTTACGATGATGTACTTGAATTATCCGCTGAAGAAAAGGCACAAATCAATGCTGTGCCGATTACTGTAGAAGGCTTTGAAAAGAGCATTGGCTTGCCGAAATCAGGCGGAGAAAAAGGGTACACTTTAT
>DAOQII010000120.1:0-7127 GCA_035339455.1 Chitinophagales bacterium | reverse complement strand
TTTTTTACCCAGAAGATATTAGATAGGAAGCAATTAAAATTAGATAAAAATACACTTGTAGTTGGAGAAACACATATTGTATTAAAAGCACTTTCTTATCTGGGTATAACTAAACCACCACCCAATTCCTATCCAATTTGTTTGCAACAATTTTTAAAAAGAAAAATCTGGGAAAGTACAGTCAGAGAATTGGTTTACAATTTAAGACACGACATGTTTGAATCTGGAGTCTTTGCAAAACCTAAATCAGATGCAAAGAAATTTACAGGATGTGTGCTTAATTCATTATCTGACTTGTATAAATTACAAAACGCTTCACTAAATACCAGCATTTATTGTTCTGAACTAGTTGAGTGGAAATCAGAATACAGAGTGTTTGTTGTAAATTCAAAAATTGTTGGAATTAAAAATTATGCAGGCTCTAATGAAATTTCATTAGATATTTCTTTAGTAGAAGAAGCCATTCAAATCTTCGGAAAAACTGATGAACGGACTATTGCATATGGTATTGACTTTGGTATAATGAAAAACAATGAAACAGCACTGATAGAATGGAATGATGGTTATTCGTTAGGTTCATATGGACTAGAAAAGGAAATTTATACGGATTTAATTATCAAACGCTGGGAGGAGTTGACAATGATATTATAAAATTCAACAAACACTTGTTATTCCTTAATAATTCAATTTACTTTTTTAAATTAATCATGAAAATAGAAACAAGCAGAATATATTTAGTTGAAATCACTTCAGCTGATTCTGATTTTATGTTCCGTTTACTCAACTCGCCCAAATGGTTGCAATTTATCGGAAACAGAAACATTCAAACCATCGAAGATGCAACGCATTATATCGAACATATTATCAGACCCTCTTATGAAAAAAATGGTTTTGGTTACTACAAAATCTGTTTAAATAAATCAGATGCAGCAGTGGGAATATGCGGACTGATTAAGCGGGATTTTTTAGACGATATTGACATCGGTTATGCCTTACTTCCGGAATATGAGGGAAAAGGCTTTGCATTAGAGGCAACTCAAGCTTTATTTGGATATGCTGAATCAAAATTGGGTTTATCAAACATTCTCGCCTTTACTACTCCCGATAATGAACGCTCGATCCATCTCTTGGAAAAGCTGGGTTTCTCATTTGTAAAAACATTCCTCTATCCCGAAACGGATGAAGAGCTTAATCTCTATGCAAGTAAAGTTTAGTAGCTGTGTTGATTAACTTTTTTTCAATAAAAATGGAATTGCCCAATTTGTTAACCTGAGTTCGGGATAAGCTTTTCAATTAAAAAAATAGTTGATTTTTTATATAGAACCACCTCATTTTTTACCTTATTTTTCTTAGCCCGAGCTTAGTTAACAGCTGCTTTGTTTAAGCAGATTCTTTTCATTTTATTTCGGTACTTTTTTTCTTAGTCAAAAAAGTACCCAAAAAAGACAAGGCAAAAATATCGCTCTGCGCTTAAGCCTGCACTCAGCTGCCGATTTTTGCCATCCCTCGCTTTTTACGCAAGCGTTTGCTTATTATGTTTGTCTTGTTTGTATTTAAGTAATCAATTAAATTCATACCATATTTCGCCTCAAAAATCAGCTATGCTATAATTTGGTAGATAATCTTGCTTTGTATATAATCAGACAGCTAGGTGGTAAAAATTAGTTTTATCTGGAATAAATACCATCATCTAATTAAATAGATATACACATTCCTTAAAAATCAAGAATAGTTAAAACCATCTTAAATTGCTATGTTTGGCAGACTATTTGACATTTTTTTGCATTAATTAGTGATATGAAAAGAGTTGTATTGTTTTTGTTGTGGTGCTCTATGATAAATGTGTTCGCTCAGTCGCAGTTGCCGCCATTTTTACAACATCCAAATAATACATGGGCAGATTCTGTTTTAAATTCGATGTCGTTAGATGAAAAGATTGGGCAATTATTTATGATTGCCGCTTACTCTAACAGAGATGAAACTCATTATTCCACCATAGAAAAATACATTAAAGACTACAAGATAGGTGGGCTGATTTTTTTTCAGGGCACGATGGAAAAACAAGCTGAATTAACAAACCGCTATCAGGCAGCCACTAAGCTTCCGTTGTGGATTGGATTTGATGGCGAATGGGGTTTGAATATGCGTTTGGAAAACACGATTGCTTATCCCCGGCAGCTTACACTCGGTGCAGTAGAAAACGATAATTTATTGTATGATATGGGTGTCGCATTTGCCCGGCAAATGAAACGCATAGGAATCAATATCAATTTCGCACCCGATGTAGATGTGAATATCAATCCCAATAATCCGGTGATAAACGACCGATCTTTTGGCGATAATAAATTCAATGTAGTGCGAAAAGCCTATCACTATATGAAAGGCATGCAAGATAACGGCTTAATGGCATGCGCCAAACATTTTCCTGGGCATGGCGATACGGATGTTGACTCGCATAAAGATATGCCCGTATTGACACAATCTCGCGAACGACTTAATGCTATAGAACTCTATCCGTTTAACCAATTAATACGGTATGGCGTAAGCAGCGTCATGGTAGCCCATATGAATGTATTGGCCATCGACAACACACCAAATTTGCCGTCTACGCTTTCTCCAAAAGTAATACAGAAAACACTGAAAGATGAAATGCAGTTTAAAGGCTTGGTATTTACAGATGCACTGAATATGAAAGGGGTTGCTAAAAATTATCCTTCCGGTGTTGCTGAAGTAAAAGCTATACTGGCAGGATGTGATGTACTCTTGTTTCCCGACAGTGTTGATTTAGCAGTAAAAGGCATTCGCAAAGCCGTTGCAGATAAAGTAATCAGCGAAGAGCAACTGAATGAACGCGTTCGTAAAATTTTATTAGCAAAATACTGGATGGGATTAAACAATTACCAACCCATCAATTTGGAAAATCTTCGAAATGAAGTACAGACAGAAAGCGATTTTTATCTTAAATACAAGTTGCTTGCCAGTGCCATAACTGTGCCTAAAGATTCATTAAGTCAAATTCCAATAATTACTTTACAACGCAAAATTGCACATGTTGCTGTCGGATATGGCAAGCCCAATCGTTTTGGCGAATACTTAGATAATTACACGCAAATCGACCATTTTTACATTAGCAGAGATGATACAGCCACTAAATTTAATGCACTCTTGCAAAAACTAAAATCCTATAATATTGTCATTGCTGACGTGCAAAACATGAGTCGTTATGCTTCCAAAAATTATGGTACTACAGAAAACGAGCTTCATTTTCTTTCACAGTTAAACAAACAGAACCGAACCATACTCACTGTATTCGGTTCTCCATATTCATTAAAATATTTTCAAAAATTCCCTACTATCGTGTTGGGTTATACCGAAGAACCTGAAGCTCAGGAAATAGCCGCACAGATTATTTTCGGTGCAAGAGGTGCGCATGGCATTTTACCTGTTAGTGTAGGTGCTTTAGCATTTGGCGAAGGCATTTGTACTATTGACGGCATGCGTCTGAAATATGGACCTACTCTGGATTTGAACATACCTACTGTAGCGTTTAATCAGATTGACAAGATTGCACAAACAGCTATTGATAACGGCGTGATGCCCGGTTGTCAGATTTTGGTAGCTAAGGACGGCGAGGTTATTTATGAAAAGGCTTTTGGATATCATACGTATGATAATGACATTAAAACTACAACCAACGATTTGTATGACTTGGCATCTGTAACTAAAATTACGTCGACATTACCACTCATTATGAAGTTGCACGAGAAAGGCAAACTGAATGTCAATTATCGTTTAGCGGACTATTATACCTATGATTCTACTTGCAACAAAGGAAATTTAATCATTAAAGAAATTCTTTGCCATCAGGCGGGTTTGCCGGCATGGATTCCATTTTATAAAAATACTATTGACAGTTTAGGCAATCCTATGCCCGAGTGGTATGCCCGTCAAAAAGATGATTCATTTAGTATAAAAATCACAGATAATCTCTTTTTGAAAAAAACATTTGCAGATACCATCTGGAAGAAAATCTATTCCTGCGATTTGCAATCCAAAGAGTATCGCTACAGCGATTTAGGTTATTATCTGATGAAACAAATCGTAGAAAAAATACAACACGACTCTTTGGAGAACATGGCCAGAAAGGCTTTTTACGCACCGCTGGGTATGAATTACACTTTATTTAATCCGAAATGGAAGGGTTATGATTTATCTAAAATTAACCCGACCGAAAATGAAAAAATATTCAGACAAACTTTGCTGCTGGGCACCGTACACGATCAAGGTGCAGCATTACTAGGCGGTGTTGGTGGGCATGCCGGTTTGTTTTCCAATGCCAACGATTTAGCCAAATATTTTCAAATGTTGCTGAACAAAGGCTACTACGGTGGTTTTCAATATTTTGATCCGGGTACGGTCAATTATTTTACTTCTAAGCAATATGCAGGCAATCGTCGGGGAATCGGATTCGACAAGCCCGCGCCAAAAGGCCAAGACGGTCCGACTTGCGACAGTGCCTCCCCCGAATCATTTGGCCATACCGGATTTACAGGCACTATGGTTTGGGCAGATCCGAAATATGATTTGATTTATATCTTTCTGTCGAACCGTGTATATCCTACGGCAGATAATAAAAAGCTCATCAACCAAGGCACCCGAACGAAGATACAGCAGGTGATTTATGATGCTATTGGAGCAGGGAAATAAGTTGTTTTGTGGAATACTTTCAGCAATTCAATAATTTAATTTCCCATTCTCATAAACAATTCCGAATTTAGAGGATTGAAATTTAGTTAATTTTTAAATTATATATTATCATGGTAGATGTTATTTTGGGATTACAGTGGGGCGACGAAGGCAAAGGAAAAATAGTAGATTATTTAGCAGATCAATACGACATCATTGCCCGTTTTCAGGGGGGACCCAATGCCGGGCATACATTAGTAATAAATGGCAAGAAACATGTTTTGCACACCATTCCTTCCGGAATTTTTCGTGAAGGAAAAATCAACTTTATCGGCAACGGTGTGGTTATCGATCCGGTTACGATAATCAAAGAAATAGAAAAATTAGAAGCGGAAGGCGTAGACGTTCAATCCAGACTGATTATTTCCAAACGCGCTAATCTGATATTACCCACACACAAAATATTAGATGCAGCTTCAGAAGCAGCTAAGGGTGCTTCAAAAATCGGCTCGACCTTGAAAGGAATCGGACCAACCTATATGGACAAAACCGGACGTAACGGCATCCGCATAGGAGATATCCTAGAGAAAGATTTTGGCGTAAAATACGAATTACTCAAAGCCAAGCATCTACAACTTTTGCAAATCTATCACTATGATTTTGAATTGAATGAGCCGGAAGACGAGTGGTTTGATGCGATTGATAAACTCAAAAAATACAGACAGGAAGAAAGTGTTTACTATATCAATGATGCGATAAAATCGGGCAAAAAAATACTGGCAGAAGGAGCGCAAGGCTCCATGCTGGATATTGATTTCGGCACTTATCCTTATGTTACATCCTCCAACACGATAACGGCAGCCGTATGTACGGGTTTGGGTATTGCACCTCATCATATTGGCGAAGTAATGGGTATTACCAAAGCCTATTGTACCCGAGTTGGCAGTGGACCTTTTCCTACTGAACTATTGGATGAAACGGGAGAATTACTGCGCAAAGAAGGCAGCGAATTTGGAGCTACTACCGGTCGTCCGCGACGCTGCGGCTGGATAGATTTGCCTGCATTGCTTTATACCTGTTTGATTAACGGCGTAACGCAGCTCATCATCACCAAGGCAGATATTCTGCATATTTTTGAAGAGTTCGGCGTTTGCACAGCTTACCGCTATGATGGAAAAGAAAGCATTGAACTCCCATTTGATATCAACCATATCACGATAGCTCCTGTACTGAAATCCTTTAAATCTTGGGGCAAAATTGTGAATAATGAAAAAGTGAATGAGGCTTTACAAGCTTATATTGATTATCTCGAAGCTTACCTGAAAGTGCGTGTAACGATGGTGTCCAATGGTCCGGCGCGCGAAGACTTAATAGAACTTGACGCGAACAAATTATTGGCATAATTAGTTTAATTTGGCAATCAGATAATGAATTAATGATTTCATTTGGTAGATTGATCATACTGCACTATTAGCACAGAATTGAATATTCACTCTAACTAAAGGTGCTTGTTTCGCCCCTACGGGGCTATATTTCATGTTACTGATATTGCGTTCCTACGGGGCTCTGTGTTGTTCCTCTCTCGCCTCGGGCGAGACGCGATAGGAATCCCATCAATCAGAGAATACGTCATTTCGACAAGGAAGGATGACGAGGAGAAATCCCGAAAAGAACGGATTTCCTTTACTTTCGCAGAGTTCTGCCTTTGCTTATTGCCTTAGCTCAGAGACTCTGCGAGGAAACGAATTGGAAGGTAATAACACCTGCCAAGGGCGAGTATTAACCCACCCCCAGCCCCTCCGAGAAGGGAGTTTACGGTTCGTAGGAATTAATTATTCTTTGTAGTAAAACGTATATAGTATTTTGTTTAGATTTCCACCAAAATCATTAGTTATCTTCATTGTTTTTATCCGGTTATTTTTTGCAGGGTCAAAGGTGTATTGAACATTTATATTTACAGTACTTGTAGCAGCATTTTGAAGTATTCTGTTGAATTGTATATCTTCTATTAATTTATCACACTTTGTATTGAATGAAGATAATTTATTTATAGAAAACATGACATTGTATAAGCTATTAAAATTATAACCACCGGAACTATTGATATCAAAATAAAATAGCCCGGAAATAAAAGAAGATAGGACTAAATCATTACAATCGAATCCTATTAAATTACTCTGGTTAGAAAAACCAGAAGGATAGCTGAAATAATACGTACCGTCCATACTATTTAGCGTATCAGAAAACATTCCATTAGTTCTGAAGTTAATCTCATGTTTGGTAAATGAAGAAAGCTCATTTCCTGTATAATTAAAATTTGAGTTACCAATCTTAACGTAATCATCTGCCATATATTTAGCGTCATAAAAGGTATTGATGCTCATTAATTTATTACTGTTTGAATAGGAAAAACGAATTTTATTTATGGTATTCCCGTATTG
>DAOQII010000119.1:0-7143 GCA_035339455.1 Chitinophagales bacterium | reverse complement strand
TCGATCATAAGGTGAAAGCTATTGTCTTGCGTATCAATTCACCGGGTGGCAGTGTTTATGCGGGCTTAGGTATTTATGACACGATGCAATACGTAAATCCAAAAGTGTCTACTTGTTGCGTGGGTATTGCTGCGTCTATGGCAGCTGTATTACTTTGTGCCGGAGAAAAAGGCGGTCGCTCTGCGCTAAAACATGCCCGCGTGATGATACATCAACCGATGGGCGGTGCGCAGGGACAAGCATCTGAAATTGAAATCACGTACAACGAGATTCAAAAGCTAAAGAAAGAATTATACGATATCATTGCTCAGCATAGCGGACAAACGTACGAGAAAGTATATAAAGATTCTGACCGCGACTACTGGATGACTTCTGACGAGGCCAAAGAATACGGCATGATAGATGAAGTATTACTTAGAAAAGCATAATTGGTCATTAGTCATTAGAAATTGATGATTAGTGATTAGTGATTTGGTTATTAGACATTGGATATTAGTTCACTTACACAATAATCAATACAATCTCTTGGCTCTTGGTTCTTGATTCTTGACTCTAAAATCTCAATACTAATTACTAATTACCCTTTCATCTTTATTCTCATTTAATATTAAACATTAATAGTAGTTTTGGCTAAAAAAAATTATACGAAATGCAGTTTTTGCGGTAAAAGCAAAGCAGATACGCTTTTATTAATTGAAGGTGTTGATGCTTGTATTTGTGAAAACTGTGCAGAACAAGCCGCAAATATCGTGGATGCCGAATTGGGTGGGGAATTTACCCCCAAACAAAAATCGGGTTCAGCTGCACCTAAAATGCTGCTGAAACCTATTGATATCAAAGCGCATTTGGATCAATATGTCATTGGACAGGAAGATGCCAAAAAAGTAATAGCGGTTGCGGTTTATAATCATTATAAAAGACTCAACCAAAAGGCGAACAAAGATGATGTGGAAATTGAAAAATCCAACATCGTGATGGTAGGACAGACTGGTACGGGCAAAACACTCATAGCCAAATCTGTTGCACGCTTGCTCAATGTGCCTTTTACTATAGTAGATGCAACGGTATTTACAGAAGCCGGGTACGTGGGCGAAGATGTAGAGAGTATCATATCGAGATTGTTGCAAGTATGCGATTACAATGTTTCAAAAGCAGAGCAAGGTATCGTGTTTATTGATGAGATTGATAAATTGTCTCGCAAAGGCGATAATCCTTCACTCACCCGTGATGTAAAAGAAGGTACGCAGCAAGCACTTTTAAAATTATTGGAAGGTACTGAAGTATTGGTGCCTCCTCAAGGTGGCAGAAAACACCCGGAGCAAAGTTTCACCAAAGTGAATACTAAGAATATCCTGTTTATTTGCGGTGGTTCTTTCGATGGTATTGAAAGCATTATTTCCAAGCGATTGCAAACGGCTTCTATTGGTTTTAAAAAACAAGATGAAAAAGATATAATCGAAAAGGAAAATTACCTGGAATACATCACGCAAAAAGACTTGCGCAGCTACGGGATGATACCGGAGTTGATAGGACGTTTACCGGTTTTGTGCCATTTGAATCCTTTAGATAAAGATGCGCTCCGCGATATCTTGACTAAACCTAAAAATGCCTTATTAAAACAATATCAAAAGCTGTTTGATATAGAAAATATCAAACTGGAATTTGATGACGATGCCATAGAATTTATCATCGACAAAGCCTTTGAATACAAGTTAGGCGCTCGTGGTTTGCGTTCTATTTGCGAAGCCATAATTACGGATGCCATGTTTGAATTACCGTCCAAAGAAGGAATAGCTGAATTTATTGTATCAAGAACATATGCTGAAGAAAAGGTGAATAAATCCAAGATTTCAAAACTCAAGATAGCATAGTTTCTTTTTATAAAAGATAAAAGGCATCCCCGAAAGATGCCTTTTTTAATCAAATAAACATGCATCTGCATAATAACCTGAGTTCGGGATAAGCATTTTAATTTAAAATTAGTTGATTTTTTATGTAGAACCACCTCCTTTTAATTCCTCCACCTTGTTAAAGTGGAGGAAAAAACGATAAATCAACTATTTTTCAGCTTATTTTTCTTAACCCTGACTCAGGTTAATAGTTGTATTATTTATAAAATAGTACAATTGGCAGATGACACTGTCGTATTTTTCCAGAAATTCTCGCGTTCATTACAAGATCGTTTAGCATCTGTAATAGAAGTGTTGGGATAAGTTTGAGAATCAAACTTGTTTCCATTTCCATCTTTGCAATCGCAAGTGTAATCTTTTTTACAAGAAGTCATGCCTAATAACAGCATTGAACCAAATAGTGCGGAGAAAGCTAGTTTTTTCATTTTTTCATTTTTTTCGTTGTTAATAATTATACTGCAAAAATGGTTCAAATCAGCTTTAGCCTCATTATACAACTTCTATCAAATGTTTCAGGATTACAATGCACTTCATGCTGACTTAGTGCTTCAATCCTATCGCTATATAGATTTTTTCTATCAATTAAAAGTTTCATTTTTCTTAATTTTACAAGCAATTAGTTTTTTCACTCTTAAAATAAATAATATGACATTTGAATTACCGGCGTTGCCTTATGATTACAACGCTTTAGAACCGCACATTGATGCACGCACGATGGAAATCCATCACAATAAACACCATCAAGCTTATGTAACCAATCTGAATAATGCATTGGCAGGAACAGATGGTGAAGGAAAAACATTATTGGAGCTGATTACCAATATCTCTAAGTATTCGCCAGCCGTTCGAAACAACGGGGGCGGACATTTTAACCACTCTTTGTTTTGGAGAATAATGTCACCTGACGGTGGAGGTGAGCCTACCGGAAAAATTGGCGAGGCAATAACAGCAACATTCGGCTCTTATGACAAATTCAAAGAAGAATTCAGTAAGGCAGCTACAACGCGTTTTGGTTCTGGCTGGGCATGGTTGTGTGTCAAAGATGACAAGTCTCTTTGTGTATGCTCCTCGCCCAATCAAGATAATCCATTGATGGATATATCTGAATGCCCGGGAACTCCAATATTAGGCTTGGATGTATGGGAACATGCTTATTACTTGAATTACCAAAACCGCAGACCGGATTATATTACTGCATTCTACAATGTCATCAACTGGGATGAAGTGAACAGGATGTATAGCGCTATAGTTGGCTAATAATCAGGAAAAATAATTTTTAAAAAAAGCCCGCGAATTTCGCGGGCTTTTTTAATATTAGCTTACAAATACAAGTCTTCACTAATCATATTCAACAGAATACCAATTGTGACCTCGTAGGTTGACGACTAAAATGCAATAAAACTGCCATCTTTCATCCAGTATTATCTTATTTAACCTCGTAGGTTGTAGCAATTTCAGCATAATTTTTAACAAAAAATCCGTATCTTACTATCGTATGTTTTCTCTATTTAACCCCCTTGATTTCAATGATCCGGTTACGTATGCCATTCCGGGATTTGTTTTACTCATCGTATTGGAATTCACCTTGTATATACGCAAAAAACTAAAGCCCGGAATTGATTATTACAAGGATGCTACTGCCAGTATAGGCTTAGGATTAGGTTCCGTTCTTATCGATTTACCCATGAAAGCAATTGCCATTGGCTATCTGCTTTGGTTTTATCAGTTCCGCATTTTTCAAAATTTAGGACCTGATACTATTCAGGAATTTGCCAGTTTAAGCTGGAACAAATCGCATTGGTGGGTTTGGATAATGGCATTGTTTTTTCAGGATTTTGCCTTTTACTGGCACCATCGCCTCAGCCATGTTATTCGGATATTGTGGGCGGCACATGTCAATCATCATTCATCCACCAATATCAATTTTGCCGTAGCCCTTCGTCAAAGTTGGTTAGAATTATTATATAAAGATGCATGGTATATTCCTTTGGTACTTATTGGATTTCATCCATTAATGATTTTGACATTGCATCAAATCAATTTGATTTATCAGTTTTTGCCACATACAGAAACTGTGAAGAAATTGCCTCGTTGGTTTGAATTTATCTTTAATACACCTTCTCATCACCGCGCACACCATGCCAGCAATATCAAGTACTTGGATAAGAACTATGGCGGCATTTTTATTATATGGGACAGGCTGTTGGGCACCTTTCGCGAGGAAGATGATGAAAAGCCTGTTTATGGTATCACGCATAATATTCATTCCTATAATTTGTTGTATATTACTTTCCACGAAGTGGGCAATATCATACGAGATGTAAAATCTGCTCCTAATTTCAAAGATAAGCTGCATTATATTTTTGACGCACCGGGTTGGTCGCACACCGGCGTTGACCAGCGTGCCAAAACTTTACAGAAGAAAATGGGCTATTAAAAAAAATATTTTTTTTGGAAACTTTCTTGTGATAAAATTGGTTTATAAAATAAACTACTTTATTTTTGAACTTAATTTACAAACTATGGAACCGAATGAAAGCCTGCAGATCATAGAAAATATGATAGCCAAAACAAAAGGAAATATAGCGACCAAGAGCAAGTATTTCTTACTATGGGGTTGGGCGGTATTTCTTACTGCAATAGCGCAATATATTTTAATCCGTATGTTATTTCCACATGCTCAAATGGTGTGGCTGAGCATGATTATTGCGGGAATTATTGCTGTATTTATTGCTGTTCGAGATAAGAAAACAGAAAAATCCATTTCTTATGTCGGCGATGCTGTACGCAAATTGTGGCAAAGTATTGGTATTGCTTGTATCCTTATTGTAGTACTTACAATTAAAGGCACAATATTTTCTATACCGGTATTTATACTAATTTATGGTGTTGGCGTTTTTACCACGGGCAGAATCATACAGTTTAAACCCTTAATAATTGGTGGTCTTATTTGTTTTGTCAGTTCGCTTATCAGTGTATTCATTCCGCAGGACGCAAATCAATTATTATTGTTAGCGGCAACGGTAATGTGTTCATATATCATACCCGGACATCTGTTATCTGCAGAAAGCAAAAAAGCAATCAGATGAAATCACTCCCGCAACTAGATCCATTATTACATAATACATTGCGCTTAGCCATTATGTCTATTCTTGTATCTGTTAAAGAAGCTGATTTTTCGTATTTACAAGAAGCCACTTCATCCAGTAACGGAAACTTGAGTGTACAAATTACTAAATTAAAAGATGCAGAATATATTAATGTCAAAAAAACATTTGTCAATAACTATCCCAAAACGACTTGCAGTATTTCTAAAAAAGGGATAAAGGCATTTGAAGACTATGTCAGAAATCTTAAATTTTATATCACTAAATAAATCTAATATCATGAATGAAAATGAAAAAGAAGCCTTAATCTGGAAGATTGCAAAAGACAGAGTCCGTTTTAAAAAAAGCTTGCTTGTTTACGTAACAATGAATTGCTTTTTCTGGTTAATTTGGCTATTTACCAAATCAGGGCATGACACATTTAATGGCATCCCATGGCCTATTTGGTCAACGCTCGGATGGGGAATCGGCATTATCATGCAGTATATAAATGCTTACCATAATAAAACACATGAAATGGAAAAAGAAGTTGAAAAACTGAGAAACGAAATGCGATAATAGTGCAGATCAAGAAACATCATGTAAGATTTATGAGCTTATCATTAGCAGAAGAAAAAATCGATTAGATATATTACATATGATAGTCGGTATGAAAAATCAGCTGCTATCTATTCTTAAGAAAAGTGTGAACATATATAAATTCCAAAAAAAATAAAAAATGCATAGTTATAGTTATAGAAATCTTACTATAAATGCCCTATTGCTTATGGTTATAGCAGCCATCGTAGAAATGATATTGCATGAGCTGGGTCATTTCTTTTGTGCCTTGTATTTTCACGCGTCTGCACTAAGTCTCCATCACAACTACGTGAATTTTGACGAAAATTCCTTGAGCATATTTCAAAGAATCTGGATTGCTGCAGCAGGTCCGATAATCAGTTTATGTATCGGAGTTATATTCCATTTTATAGTTACTCAACAAAAGAGCAGAAATTATTTCTTTTTGTTTAATTGTTATTTTGCAGGACACGGATATATCGGTTTCTTTGGCTATTTGATGATTGCACCAATTGCAGCCGAAGGAGATACCGGATTTATTATGCACCAGCTCAAATTTCCGGTTTATATCACAATTGTAATTGCTCTAATAGCCACACTTATACTGAGAAAATTTATACAAACAATTACAAAGTATATCATGGAGTTTGCTACTTTGGAAATCTATCAAGATGCGGCACTCAGAAAAAAATATGCAAAATCAGTACTGCTGTATCCGATTTATCTTGGTTTAATAATTATCATACTGATGAATTTACCCGTACCTATCTGGATTAGTCTGATGGCACCATTCAGTATATTTTCATTCTTCTTCGCTTTTGGAGAAGCTCTGAAAAAAGATTATACGCAAATACGTTTCAATACCAATGACGTTGCTTTATTTAAAATTCAGCCTGCTATTATTGTCAGTTTTGTGTTAGTATTGATAATAAACCGTTTACTGGTATAAGTACTAGCTCGCTTTGTTCTTTAATGTTGGTATATGCACTTATCGATTCTAACAACAATTACATTAATGCAAAGGCAAGCACAACGCATCTCTAAAATAATTCAGACAAGAAAAGGTGTCGCCACTACGTGGCTTTCTGAAAAGAATAAAATTTGTACCACTACTAAACTAATTAACTAATTAGATGCGCAACTAAGTGGCATAACTTAATCAGTTTACCTAAAAAAGATATAGTCTAATCATGCACACCATAAACTCCCCTCACGCAGGGGTGGGGGTGGATTACTCAAATAATTAAGATTTCGCAAATCTGTTTCAGAAAATGCACTTGAACTTGGTTTACTTTTAAATAACCATAGGTTGTAACATTAAGATGTAATATTTCCTACATTCGTACATGTTTTCAAAAGAGGACGTATTGTTTGAATGTGTGCCGAATTTTTCGGAAGGAAGAAATATACACATCATAAACTGTATAGCTGATGAAATTAAAAACACACCGGATGTTGCATTATTAAATACTGATATGGGCTATGATGCCAACCGCACTGTATTTACATTTGCAGGCAAGCCGGATGCAATCATTCAAGCCGGATTCAAGGCTGTAAAAAAAGCTTAC
>DAOQII010000118.1:0-7299 GCA_035339455.1 Chitinophagales bacterium | reverse complement strand
GATGGACGTGCTCCTGTTTTGTATTTTAATTGATAGACTAACAATATTTGTATTAATAAATAATTAAAATGAAGACATATATTCCTGTTGCCGTTATCTGCTTCCATCTTTGCTGCTATTTAAATATATACAGTCAGTATTTTTCTACTGCATATCCCAACAACCGATCGGTTGCAGATACTACGATTGCACCATTTTATCATGGTGTTGCATCTGGCGATCCGCTCTCCGACAGAGTTATTATCTGGACACGGGTAACATCGAATGATATTTTTGATACGGTTTATTGGTATGTTGCAACCGATTCTACTATGGAAAATATAATTTCAAAAGGAAAATATTTTACATCTGCCAATAAGGATCATACCGTAAAAATTGATGTTACTGGTTTAACTGCAAATACATACTACTATTATACATTTTATTCAAAGGGTCGTTTTTCTCAAGTAGGTAGGACAAAAACAATGCCGGTAGGCGAAGTCAATAATCTGCGGATAGGGGTTTTGTCTTGTTCAAATTATTCATTTGGCTATTTTAATGCCTATGACATACTAAATGAAAGAAACGATGTTGATTTTATTATGCACTTAGGTGATTATATATATGAGGATGGTTACCATAATGATGGTATTGATACTTTGCACAGACGTGTATTTCCCGAATATGATGCTTACGATAAACCGTCATATGAAATGCGATATAGTTGGTACAGATTAGACCCGTCGCTCAGAGAACTGCACAGGCAATATCCATGGGTTGTAATCTGGGATGATCATGAGTTTGCAAATGATGCCTTTCGGGATACCTCCTTCCAACATCATCCACTTACTCAGGGAACTTGGGCAGACAGAAAAAAAGCAGCTATTGAAGCCTTTAAAGAATGGATTCCGTTTAGAGAAGATACTGCAAAATGCAACATAATAAATTATACGCAACATATTGGCAATTTGGCAGATATTATTTATACGGAAAACAGAATTCAGAGAGATACATTTGATAACTCACTACAATTCTTAAGTTTGTTGATTGGCACAAATAATCCGCTTAGCTACGCAAATCCAAACTTGTCGGCACTTGGTTCCAAACAATTGAATTGGATTTGTAATGAGCTGAAAACATCGGATGCAAAATGGAAAATTTTGGCCAACCAGCTTGCATTTACGCCATTTTTTATTCAAGGTCCTTTAAGGATAAAAACCAGATTCCCTTCTTCCTGGGATTTTTATCCATGGGACAGGAAGCATATTTTAGATACTGTTGCTAAAAATAACATTAAAAATTTTGTAGTACTTTCCGCAGATGCACATGTTGCAATGGCATTTGATGTCGTCCATGATTCGATACCCTATTCCGCCTCAAACGGCACAGGGTCTTTAGGTGTAGAGTTCGTATGTGATAATGCAGTATATGGAAATTTCTTTTCCGGTATGGAGCCGTTTATGTTTCAATATAATCCTCAATTAAAATATTTAAACACCAATTCACAAGGTTTTTATATTCTTGATATAAAACCAAGTCGTATGTGTTGTGATTACTGGCAAATCGATTCCATCAATACGCTGAATACTAAAAAAACGTATTTAAAAACATTTTGTACAGAAGATAATATGTGCCACCTGAAAGAAGAAGTTGGTCCAATTCCGCCCGTAAATACATATGCTCCTCTGCTCAGTTATCATGTAAACACCGCAATAACGATAACAGGCGTTCCTCTTGTTTACGGAAATATTGAAGTTTTAAAATTGTATCCGAATCCAACTAAAAATTATATAAATATTCAATTCTCAAATCTCGAAACAAATAATGTACAAGTGTTTTTATATGATATGACAGGAAGAATGTTACAAGAGGTAAATTTGGGTTTAAAAATAAAAGGATTAAATAGTTGTACCATTCATTTTCCAAATTTCGCTTCGGGACAGTATATATTAGATTTTGTAAGTGAGGGTATACATAATCAAAATAAAATTATTATAGAGTAAACTAACCGAATGCCTCATGTATAATGTATGAATAAATGTTCACCTTGTATAAATTGCAAGCCTTCTGAAAAGAAATAATATTAGAAAAAGTCTTGATGTCGGCTTCATGTCCATAAATACTATTTTTTGAGCTGTAATTAGTGATTTAAAATCTGAAGTCGATAAATGTGGAATTAGATGCAGTTGTGCAAATGGTTATTTTGTATATTATATTTAACTCATGTTTTTTCACTACTTTTATCCCAATGTCTATACCAGCAGATTTATCCGTTTATCTCAATATCGCTCTTCGGAGTGCAGCGGTATATGCCTTTATGTTGTTTGCTTTCCGTGTTTTTGGTAAAAGGGAGTTGTCCCAGCTTTCCATATCCGATTTGGTTCTGGTACTGCTTATCAGTAATGCTGTTCAGAATGCAATGGTGGGCGAAAATACTTCCCTGCAAGGAGGTCTTGTTGCAGCAACCATCTTGTTTTTGTTGAATTATATTGTAGGTTATCTGAAATTCAAGTACAGAAATGTCAACAAGATACTTCATTCGGAACCTGTGATTTTGATATATGACGGAAAAATAAACAAGAAAAACATGAATCAAAATTTCCTGACAATAAGTGAGCTGGAGGCGGCAATTCGTGAACATGGCGTTGAAAAAATAGAACAAGTGCATTCCGCAATACTGGAAAACGATGGAAATATCAGTGTGATATCCAACTCAGACTCGAACCTGAAAAAAACAGTTATTAAACGAAAAAGAGCACAAAAGACTCTGATTGATATGTAAATAATTAAATTATAAATTTATTTGAGAAAATATGAAATATATACTCGTTATTAGTTTGCTTCTTTCATTTTTTCCTGCATTTGCACAGAAAAAGACTGCTACTGATAAAGCCATGGCTTCTGCTTGTGAATGTATTAATAAAACAGATAAAAAGTTAAATAAAGAAGGACTGAAGATAGAAGTGGAAAAATGCGTTACTCAGGCTATGTTAGCTAATTTGCAAGGGTTGGTAGACGAATATGATATTGATATGACAGACGAAAAAAGTGCATATGAAATGGGTAAACAACTTGGCATTAAACTGGCAGCAAAATGTCCTGCATTTATAGAATTATTTGCCAACTCAGAACTTTTAGGAAAGGAAACGAATCAAACATCCGAAGCAGCTGAATCTGAATTTACAGAAGGAACTCTTAAAGAAATTATCATAGAAGACGTCATTTATCTTGTCATTGTGGAAGCCAATGGAGACACCAGAAATTTCGTTTTGTATACCTACTTCAATGGTGCATCTGAATTTGTACAATCGTTGGATTTATACAAAAACAAAGAAGTGAAGATTGGATGGACTACACAAAAAGTTTTCGATAAAAAGTCAAATACTTTTGTTGATAAAAAGATTGTAACGGCATTGCAATTATGGTAATTAAGCGATTTTTTCTATAATAGTTTTTGGGCTTGTAATTTATTCATTCCGTAATTTTACTTTTCTTATTTTCACTTCATGCAAATTCCATTAGCAGAACGTATGCGTCCGCAGTCGATAGATCAAATTATTGGTCAGGAGCATCTGTTAGGCGAAGGCAAACCACTCAGAAATTTATTAGACAAAAACAAACTTCATTCTGTTATTTTTTGGGGACCTCCGGGTGTGGGCAAAACTACTTTAGCCCGTGTGCTGGCCACACAAGCCGGTTTGTCCTTTGAGCAGCTTAGTGCCATATCTTCTGGCGTAAAAGAATTGCGTGCAGTCATAGATGAAGCCAAAACATTTGGTACAAAAGTTTTATTTATTGACGAAATACACCGATTTAATAAATCACAGCAAGATGCACTGCTGGGAGCTGTCGAAAATGGCACCATTATTCTCATCGGTGCCACCACGGAAAATCCATCTTTTGAAGTTAACTCCGCACTATTATCCCGAAGCCAAGTATATGTTTTGAATGCTTTAGATGAAACAGCTTTGAAACAAATTGCCCATTTAGCTTTGCAGCAAGATGATGACTTGAAATCGCTTAATTTACAGATTGAAGAGTATGATGCCCTGATTTATTTTTCGGGAGGAGATGCCCGGAAGCTCTTGAATATTCTGGAATTAGTAGCTGAAAATGCTGGTGAGGAAAAGACAATCACCAATAAAATGGTGGAGCAAATTATACAAACCTATACTTCACGTTATGACAAAACAGGTGAGCAGCACTATGATATCATTTCTGCTTTTATAAAATCTTTGCGTGGTAGTGATGCCAATGCCGCATTGTACTGGATGGCGCGTATGATAAATGCAGGAGAAGATCCGAAATTTATTGCCAGAAGAATGCTGATTTTAGCTTCTGAAGATATAGGAAATGCTAACCCGAATGCGCTATTGCTGGCAAATGCTACTTTTGAAGCTGTAGAAAAAATAGGCTATCCTGAATGTCGCATTATTTTAGGGCAATGTGCTGTTTATTTAGCTACGTCACCTAAGAGCAATGCCAGCTATATGGCCATTAATCGAGCTTTGGAGCTGGCGGAAAAAACCAGTCAATTGTCAGTACCATTGGCTATAAGGAATGCACCTACTAAGCTCATGAAAAACCTTAATTATGGCAAAGGCTACCAATATGCCCACGATTATGAAAATAATTTTGCCGATATGGAATTTCTGCCGGATGAAATAAAAGGAACTAAATTTTATGAACCCGGTAAAAATGCACGAGAAAATGAATTGCGCCAGTTCCTCAAAGTCAGGTGGAAAGAAAAATATGGTTATTGAATTTTTGTTTTTTAGTCATTAACCAGAGTTCGGGTTAAGAAAGTAACAGCATAATATTAGCTGAACTCGTTGTGCTGGCTGAATTCAAGTTATAAACGCATTTTTGTTAAGCATGGGTTTATCGTTCTTAATATATAAATCAAATGGAATATAAAATGAATATTTACATAATTGAATATTGTTAGATTTGAGTTTTAAAAAATATAACTTAGAAGTAATAAAAGTGTAACAAAAATTATATATTTATATATATTATTATAAATACAATTATATGCTTTTTTAATTAAGCCTTCCATTGTCCCTTTCTCATTCATCATCAAGCGGTAAAAATCTATTTTCTCTTCATTACATCAACCAAACGAAAAAAATCTATATATTCACCTTACTAAAATAATTTATTTTTTGAAAGGTAGGAAATGGTATTAATGGTTGAGCAGGTTGCTTCGTAAGCTAAAAGCAATTATAGCGAACGAAGTGAGCTAGTAAAACAAATTTTGAAGTAAAAAGATGGGTTAACTTACCCAAATCTTTTTTGCAGTACATCAAAGAAGCGCATTTGGTAGGCTACTTTATCGTTCCAGTTGAATTTCGTCCATAATTGATTGCGGCAATAATTTTCGGCATCATTTAAGCTGTTCATGTTTTCTAATGATTTAATTGCCGTGTCGTATTCTGCAAACTGATTGCCAAATAACTCGCGTACAAATACAAATTTATCATTCAGCATAATCAATTCCTGAAGTGATTTTCGAACTTTTGGTTGTTGAATGGTTTCTACATGTGTAACTGTGTTGGTCTTAAAAATATCATTTAAGCTCTCTGTATTTTGAATGGTCTCAGATTTTGTTTCAACAACAGGTTCATCTTTAACTTCATTCTTTTCTAGTGTAAAGAGTTTAGTATCTTCTTGCTTTTTATTCAATAGTGTTTCATGGAAATCTTCTTTTCCGTCATCGAATAAATGGAATAAAGGTTTGGAATTGTCTTCTTTAAATTTGTCCTCCAGCTTTTCAAAAAAGGAAGTTTCCTGTTTTTTCCGGTCTTCCATTTTTGCCACCAGTGATTCTTTGTCTTTTTCTATTTTATCTTCTTCTTTTTTGAAATCATCAACCATTGCTTCCATTTTTTGCTGTGTAACGGCAGCAAAATTCTCTAGCTTGGTTTCAGCATTTTGTACAAACTCACTGTTTTTGATTTCCTCAGCTTTGTTCTTTAATTCATCAATGGTTTGCGTAATGGAATTATAGATATGATCGGCCACAGAGGTCTGCTCTTCTTCTTTCTGTTCTTGTATTTCTTCTTTCTTTATTTCGTTTTCTACTGCAGCTTGAATTACTTCCGCTATTACTTCCTCTTTAGTGGATTCTTCCATGAGCTTATTTTCTGTTTCATTTGTAACTAATTCAGCTACGGGCGTTATATTGGTTTCTTCTGTTTTTAATTCGGGTGTTGCCACTACTTCTTCTTCAACAACGGTAAACAGCGTCTCTGTTTTGGCTTCTTCTTGTTTTTCAATTTGTTGTTCTATCTCATCCAAAGCCATTTCCAGTTCTTGTTGTTGTTCTGTATTTAGCGTCGCTTCCATTTCTTCAATATGCTGATTCTCATCAACGGCTACTATTTCCTTGTTTTTATCAGCTTCTACAATTTCAGTCGTGTTAGTCAGTACAGTTGTCGTTTCTACCGGAGGTGTTTCAATCATATTTATAGAAAGCTTTCGCTCTATATCTGTAATCCTGTCAATACAACTGTTCAGGTATTTTTTCATAAGCAATAATTCCTCACGGCTCATTGCTCCTTCGGCAAGAATAGTTTTATTCAGATTGGAAACTACGGTGAGATAGTTTTCTATTTTTTGGAGTGCATTTCTAATTTCCATGTTTTATTTTTGTAATTTCGACGAAATTATAGTCTAAAACGCAAAGTTGTCTAATGTTTTTAGAACCAAATGTTAATAAGTCTAAAACGGGATGGATCGAAGTCGTCTGCGGATCCATGTTTTCAGGAAAAACGGAGGAACTAATTCGCAGGCTTAAGCGTGCAAAAATAGCCAATCTCAAAGTAGAAATTTTTAAACCCATGATAGACACGCGCTATCATGAAACCGAAGTGGTTTCGCATGATGCCAATTCTATAATGAGTACGCCGGTGAGCAGTTCACAAAATATCCTTTTACTGAGTAATGATGTGGATGTGGTGGGCATAGATGAAGCCCAATTTTTTGATGAAGGATTATCGGAAGTGTGTGAAGAGTTGGCTTCAAGAGGAATCAGAGTGATTATTGCCGGCTTGGATATGGATTTTTTAGGAAGACCATTTGGCCCCATTCCTGCGCTCTTGGCAAAGGCAGAATATATTACAAAAGTACATGCCATTTGTGTACAATGCGGAGCTTTAGCCAACCATTCTTATCGCTTAGTAGCCAGCGACAGCAAGGTGTTGTTGGGCGAAAAGGAAAGTTACGAACCAAGATGCAGAGCATGCTTCAATAAAGACAAATAAATGAGCTGATTCTTGATAAATAAATCAACTATTTTATTTTGAAATGCTTATCCCG
>DAOQII010000117.1:5812-7347 GCA_035339455.1 Chitinophagales bacterium | reverse complement strand
TGAAAAAAATGTTTAAGAGTAAATGAATTAAATTGTCTTTAGTTATGAAACTTAAATATTTAATTATATATTCATTCTTATTCATACTTTTAGGTTGTTCACGTAAAACATTTAAGTTTAAATCCGGCAATAGTTATAAATCTGCATTTATTAAGTCTGATAGTTGCAAGTCTTCAAAATCTATTGATATTTTCTTAAAAACAAATGTTGTAGGAAGCAAGAATTTAGCTATAGTATTAAATAATGGACTTAGTTGTAATTATTTATGTGGGTATATTCTAACAAAAGGAAAAAGACTATTTTATATAAATTGGGATAATTATCAAAAAGGAAATCATAAGGCAAAAGAATTACTTTATAATTTAAACGATAAAAAAAAGCAGGCACATTTTATTAAAGAATTTAGTTTTATTAAAAATTGTAAGTTGCAACTAAAAAGCAAAAATTTCGTTAACAAAGAAATATTATCAATCTATTCTTGTCTGCACTCAGATACATTATTTGATGATTATATAGTAAATGAAATTACATTCAGCAATATTAATTTAATAAACTCAATAGTATTGTATAATTTTAAAAAAGGGTGTTTGGTAAAGTTGTTATTTGAAGAAGGAAAATGTGAGTTTGAATATAATGGAAATGATTTTTAAGAAAAACATGGAATATTTAAATATGACAATTTTCTCTATCGTTTAATGTCCCCACCAACCGAAACAGCATAACCGACAACAATGGACAATAACAAAAACAAGCTTCTGATTTTTGTGATGCTTTTCTCTATATGGACACTGCAGTTAAAAGCTGACAGTATTGAAACATCCATCATTACTAAAACATATAAACCAAAAATTGAATACAGAACCAATAACTATGATTTTATCGTAAAATATAAAAAGTTAAAAAAAACGGACTTAATTGCAGTTGAAATTTTAGTAGTGTGCAAACAGCAACCTATCGGTTATGAAGATATGTATGTTGAAGATTATTATTGCAAAAAAAAAATGGATTCGTATATTTATTATTTCAATGATGAGTTGGCAGAGTATGCGCATCAGATATATAAAATAAAAACAAACGATACATTAAAATACAGCTTTACAATTCCCGGTTGCATTTATACCTATTCTATAACTATGAAGATTTTTGAAAATTATGAAGCTCTAAAAAATAAAGGATTTGTGAGTAAATATATCCCTGAATATCCCAAATTAGAATGGATTACATTAACTGATGAATCTTTTAACATACACAATGGTTTTAAAGGAATTGATAACTCCATGATTACATTTTCCGGGTATAGGGGTGATTATTATAAAAGCAAGAAAAAAAGATATAAAATTACAATTACAAAAAAAACCAACATTGTAACCAATACAAATTCGGAGTAAATAAAACTCTTACCTATCGCATGGTGTCCCCATCAGCCGAAACATAGGCAACCCAAAGGCAAACAAATCCTATTACATACACCGTCACCTCAAACGCTTGCAAATGCAAAGCGGGCAGGTAGTGAGAGGTCTCAAAAAGAAAACGGA
>DAOQII010000117.1:0-5712 GCA_035339455.1 Chitinophagales bacterium | reverse complement strand
TTCATAATGGGATTTCTCGCTCGTGCCTCACTCGAAATGACGTGGTTCATATTTTCCTATCGGTTGGTGTCCCCACCAACCGAAACAAAGGCAAACAAATACCGTCACCTCGAACGCTTGCAAATGCAAAGCGGGCAGGTAGTGAGAGGTCTCAAAAAGAAAACGGATAATGATCTGTTTTCTCTATCCCATATTTTTTAATAGAT
Source organism: Chitinophagales bacterium (assembly GCA_035339455.1). GTDB lineage: Bacteria > Bacteroidota > Bacteroidia > Chitinophagales > JADIYW01 > JADJSS01. The sequence goes on along the minus strand of DAOQII010000117.1, from coordinate 5,506 downwards.
TTGAAAACATCCATATTCATAATGGGATTTCTCGCTCGTGCCTCACTCGAAATGACGTGGTTCATATTTTACTATCGGTTGATGTCTCCACCAACCGAAACAAAGGCATTTCAAATCAGAAAAAAAATGCAGTAGTGCTGTCATTACAATAAAATTAATCTCAGTTTGGGAAATGTAAAATAGGATGAAAAAAATAGTTGATTTCTCATTATTCCTCCAACTTCACAAGGAGGTGGAATAAAAAGGAGGTGATTATAGATAAAAATCAACTATTTTTAAATTGAAATAATTATCCAGAACTCAGGTATTAAGTCTGTATCACGCCTACATTAAACTTTTCTACCGGAGCATTATTTGCCATTTCTATTCCTGCTGAAATCCACTTTCGGGTTTCCAGCGGATCAATAATGGCATCCACCCACAGCCTGGCTGCCGCATGATAGGGCGTAGTCGTTTCTTCGTATTTTTCTTTTATTTCAGATAAAATAGCAGTCTTCTCTTCATCAGTCAGCGATTTGCCTTTGGCTTCCATCGCCGAAACCTGAATCTGCAAAATCGTGTTGGCCGCCTGACTGCCACCCATCACGGCAATTTTTGCCGTCGGCCAGCAGAGCATCAAGCGCGGATCGTATGCTTTGCCACACATCGCATAATTGCCCGCACCATAAGAGTTGCCCAATACAATGGCAAACTTCGGCACCGTAGAATTGGCAACAGCATTCACCATTTTAGCACCGTCTTTAATAATGCCCCCGTGCTCGCTGCGGCTACCTACCATAAAACCGGTAACATCATGCATAAATACCAATGGAATCTTTTTCTGATTGCAAAGCATAATAAAACGTGCAGCCTTATCCGCCGAGTCAGAATAAATAACACCGCCAATCTGCACTTCACCTTTTTTATTTTTTACTACCAATCGCTGGTTGGCTACAATACCCACACTCCAACCATCTATACGGGCATACGCACATACAATAGTTTGTCCGTAGTCTTCTTTGTATTCCGTAAATTCGGAATCATCAGCAAGTCGCTTTATTATTTCACGAACATCATAAGGCTTGCTGCCGAAAATGCCATATATTTCTTTCTCTACAGCTTTCGGCTTTTTAGCTTTTATGCGGTCAAATCCTGCGTTATCAAAATGCCCGAAATTCTTCACCAGTTTTTTTATGGTATCCAAACATTCTTTGTCGTCTTTCATCTTATAGTCGCAAACTCCGCTTAGTGCGGTTTGCGTTTCAGCTCCACCCAAAGTTTCTTTATCTACATTTTCACCAATAGCAGCTTTTACTAAATACGGACCGGCTAAAAATATACTGCCCGTACCTTCCACTATCAGACTCTCATCACTCATGATAGGCAAATATGCACCACCCGCCACACAACTGCCCATAATGGCTGCAATTTGAGGGATACCCATGGCACTCATTTTGGCATTATTCCTAAAAATGCGACCAAAGTTTTCTTTATCCGGGAAAATTTCATCCTGCATGGGTAAGTAAACGCCTGCACTGTCTACCAGGTAGATAATTGGAAGATGATTTTCCATGGCAATCTCCTGTGCCCTCAGATTTTTTTTGCCGGTAATAGGAAACCAAGCCCCGGCTTTCACCGTGGCATCATTGGCAACAACAATACATTGTCGTCCTGATACATAGCCAATCATAATGACAGTACCACCACTAGGGCATCCGCCTTCTTCGAGGTACATGTCATCTCCGGTAAGTGCTCCAATTTCTACACGCGTAATTTCTTTATCCAATAAATAATCAATTCGTTCACGGGCGGTCAGTTTGCCTTTCTTGTGCTCCGATGCAATTTTTTTCTCACCTCCTCCAAAATACACTTTAGCCAGTTTGTTTTTCAGTTGGTCAACAGCTAAGCGCATATTGTCTTCATTCAGGTTAAAATCAGGATTATTACTCATGCTGCAAAGTTAGCAATCCAAGTGTAATCTTGTTTAATGGCGGGTCATAAATAATGATATACTCGAAAATAAGAATTTTTATAAACAACACGCTGGTTCATTATGCGAACTCGGAATAATATATGCTCGTAAATTTTTAAGTCTCATCATAAGTTGGTATTTTAGGACATTAAAATCATAGTATGTCCAACAAAATAATCAACCCGATTAATCAACAATTTTTATACGAATTTGAAGACCCGAGCCAGGCAGAATTAGCTTCTGTTTTTCAGAGAGCCAAAGATGCACAAGCTAAAATATCAAAAATGACATTGAAGCAGCGTATTGCCGAAGTAGATAAAATAATGCAATATGTCATCCATTATCAGGATTTTATTCTGGATAGTATCATTGCAGAAACGGGCAAAAGCAGAACAGATGCATTTGCTGCCGAAGTATTTGAGGTTTGTGATGTGATTGATGTTTATAAAAAAATGGCTCCAAAAGTTTTAGCCGATAAAAAAATGGATATTCCTGTTTTTTTAATGGGTAAAAAAGCGCGTCAATGGGCAGAACCATTGGGAACAATTTTGGTAATCACACCCTGGAATTTCCCGTTTTATCAGGTAATCGTGCCGGGTATCCTGGCCTTTTTAGCCGGGAATGCCGTAATCGCAAAACCATCGGAAATTACACCGCTAAAGCCACTGTGGGAACATTTTTATGCGCACAGCGGATTTATGAAAGATGCCATACAGATAGTAATAGGTGGTAAAACCACTGGAGCGGAATTACTGGCATTTCACCCGGATAAAGTACATTTTACAGGCTCCGTGCGTACAGGCAAAAAAATTATGGAAGCCTGTTCCAAACAACTTATCCCGGTAGATTTGGAGTTGGGTGGTAAAGATCCTTCCATCGTATTTGATGATATAGATTTAGATAGAACCGTAAATGGTGTAATGTGGGGTGCGTTTACTAATGCCGGACAAAACTGTACCGGAATTGAAAGACTGTATGTGCAAGAAGGTATATATGATAAATTCATGAATGATCTGGTAGATAAGACAAAAAAATTGCGTGTTTCAACTCCAGACAGGAATACAAAATCTGCCGAAGATTGTGATGTAGGTTGTATGACTGCTACTTTTCAGGTAGCAATTGTAGAGCAGCATATTGAAGATGCATTGGCAAAAGGAGCGAAGTTGTTATGCGGTGGTATACAAAAAAAAGGAAGTATGCATATCCCGCCCACTATAATTGCAGATTGTACCAAAGATATGCTAATCGCGTCTGAAGAAACATTTGGGCCAACAATAGCTGTCATGAAATTTAAAACAGAAGAAGAAGCAATCTCGCTGGCAAACGATTCTCCATATGGTCTGGGTGCATCCGTATGGACGAAAGATTTGGCAAGGGGCGAGCGCGTAGCGCGAGCCATCAAATGCGGAAACGTATGCATCAACAACCACATGATTAACGAAGCCAATCCTTACTTGCCGTTTGGAGGTGTCAAAGATTCAGGTATTGGCAGATTTAAAGGCGAAGAAGGGCTACTCACTTTTTGTAATTTGAAATCTGTCATTATTGACAACATGAGCGATATGATAGATCCGCACTGGTATCCTTACACCGAAACTAAAGCAACTCTACTCAAAAATCTGATGGATAGCTGGTTTGGCAAAAGAAGAAAATATGGCAAGTTTGCTGTCAATGGATTAAAAATAGATTCGATAGGTAAAAAAGAAAAGCTTAAGTAATAACTGATTCATTAAAGTGAATATTTTACTTCGGGAATAGCAACCTTTCGAGCCCATATTTTCTACAATTATTTTCGTAATATGTCATTCTGTCACTTGCCTGCCATTGGCATATATATTGTTCTTAAGAGGTTTTAAAACAAAAAAATAATAAGTATAATATGGGAAAAATTATTGGAATTGACTTAGGGACTACCAACTCCTGTGTTGCCGTAATGGAAGGCAGTGAACCGGTAGTGATTACTACGGATGAGGGCAGACGCACTCTTCCGTCTATTGTTGGTTTTTTGGATAACGGCGAGCGTAAAGTGGGAGATCCTGCTAAGCGTCAGGCGATTACTAACCCCAAAAATACCGTTTCATCTATCAAGCGTTTTATGGGTAAACGCTTTTCAGAAATTACAAAAGAAAAATCGTATGTGGCATATGATGTTGAACGAGGTGACAACGATACGGTACGTGTTAAAATTCATGACAGATTATACACTCCACAGGAAATTTCTGCCATAATTCTGCAAAAATGTAAAAAAATGGCAGAAGACTATTTAGGTCAAACAGTAAATGAAGCTGTTATTACCGTGCCGGCATATTTTAACGATGCAGAACGTCAGGCTACTAAAGAAGCAGGATTAATTGCAGGATTGGATGTAAAACGTATCATCAACGAACCGACAGCTGCTGCGCTGGCTTATGGCTTAGATAAAGGCGGAAAAGATATGAAAATTGCCGTGTATGACTTGGGCGGTGGTACATTCGATATCTCCGTATTAGAGTTGGGTGATGGTGTATTTGAAGTTAAATCAACTAACGGTGATGTGCATCTAGGTGGTGATGATTTCGATCAGGAAATTATCAACTGGTTAGCCACTGAATTTCAAAATGAAGAAAGAATTGACTTGCGCAAAGACCCAATGGCCTTACAACGCTTAAAAGAAGCTGCTGAGAAAGCAAAAATTGAATTGTCTTCTTCTACAGAAACAGAAATCAATTTGCCATATATCACTGCCGTTGATGGTGTGCCTAAACACTTAGTGAAAAAATTATCTCGTGCAAAATTCGATCAGCTTACAGAGCAATTAGTTGAGCGCACATTAGAGCCATGCAGAAAAGCACTTAAAGATGCAGGTATGTCGCCTTCACAAATTGACGAAGTAATTTTAGTGGGCGGCTCTACCCGTATCCCGAAAATTCAAGAAGTGGTAGAGAAGTTTTTCGGCAAAAAACCAAGTAAAGGGGTAAATCCGGATGAAGTAGTGGCAGTAGGTGCGGCCATACAAGGTGGCGTTTTGACAGGTGATGTAAAGGATGTTTTATTGTTGGATGTTACACCACTTTCTTTAGGTATAGAAACTTTTGGCGGTGTATTCACAAAATTGATTGAAGCGAATACAACCATACCGACTAAAAAATCAGAAACATTCTCCACAGCAAGCGAAAACCAGCCTTCTGTTGAATTAAACGTATTGCAAGGTGAACGCCCGATGGCAAAAGACAACAAATCCATTGGTCGCTTCCACTTAGATGGTATTCCACCTGCACCAAGAGGTGTACCTCAAATTGAAGTTACTTTTGATATCGATGCTAATGGTATTTTGAGTGTAACGGCTAAAGATAAAGGAACTGGCAAGGAGCAAAATATCCGCATCACGGCATCTTCGGGCTTAAGCAAAGAAGAAATTGAAAAAATGAAAGCAGAAGCTAAAGCTAATGCTGCAGCCGATACTGAAGCAAGAGCTAAAGTAGACAAACTGAATGAGGCAGATGGCTTAATCTTCCAGTCTGAAAAACAATTGAAAGAGTTTGGTGATAAATTGCCGGGCGATAAAAAACAAGCCAT
>DAOQII010000116.1:0-7377 GCA_035339455.1 Chitinophagales bacterium | reverse complement strand
TACACGGCATAGTTGACTCCTTTAGGTACTATAGTATCGCCACAAGGCGCAATAATATGTTTCCCGTTTACGGTAATCGTTGCATTTGCAGGTGTAGGTGTTCCGCCGGTAGGCACACAAGCACTAATAATAATTAGTGAGATAATTAAATAAAAATAACTTTTCATGATTTTTGTTTTTTTATAAAGTTATAATTTTTCATAAATAATTGTTTCATCTTTATTTGTCCAGGTCATTTTATTGCCTGAGAATGTCAGGGTATATTCTCTGAAGACCATAAAATTTGTAACGCTTGTTTTTAAAGTCTTTCCTTCCAGTTTCCATTGCTGTTTTTTCCATAGTTTATCTTGCGTTATTACATATTTTTCGTCGCATCCCGAATATGTTCTCTTTATCTTGCCGTCAGATAAAAATTCATATATGGTGTTTTTTGTACAAGGCCTCGATTGATGCAAGGCATCCTCCATATTCGTTTGTTTATTGTCGAAAGAAGAATAATTTGCAATACATTTCCATTTGCCTACAATAGTTTGTGCGTGCAATATGCTTGTGCAAAACAGTAAGAGAAGAGTTGTGATTGTTTTCATGAGTTATGGATTTAAGAATTTATTTTTTCCAGTCATCTGGCCATTTTAATAATTTATCTAAACTTTTGTAGTTTCCATATTCTATGGCATGTTGTCCGCCTGGTGTTCCTGGTACACTAGTTTTACTTTCTTTTATTCTAAAATAACGCCAATTTTTATAATCAATAAAATAATGGGTAGAGACACCTATTCCAGTAGTTACATTGAAATAATTATCTACGTTTTGCCAATCGTAAGTTGCACCAATTACGGATGAAATATCTTCCGGAAAACCCGATACAGAAACACTTGTACCAGATGCACTTGTTTTTGAGAAAACAATACAAGTGCCTTTATTAAAAAAGAAATGCATCAAGTATCCTTCAAAACTACCTGTAGCGGTAGGTTTTTTAAAATAATTTAGAATCGCTGTTCCTTCTATTTGGGCACCTTTGGTATATGGTTTTACATAGTTAGCGCCATTACCCGACCAAGGTACTTGTGTAAATACTCTTTTTCCATTAGCATTTAATCCTGTTTGTCGTACACGGACACTATCGGAAAAAACAAAATCTGTTAAGTACAGGCCGGAACTTGCAGATTTTATGTAAGATGGAAATGTACTTACATCTATTAAACTATCTAAAGTATAAGGACCTTCCGTAATAACCATAGAATCACGTAGTACATCGTACATTTTTGCTTTAAAGTACTTTTTCTGTGCCGAATTGTTTGCACTTAAGAGCATAAAGCAATAGTCGTCATCGTTAGGATCTACAATATTATTTACATCATATAGCACCGTTTTTGATGAATTATTGGTTGGAGTTGGTTGTGGTGTAGGGGTATTGCTGTTTGTGCAACTTGTTAAAATGAATACAAATAAAATAGATGCAAATAAGATAGAATTTTTCATAGTTTATAAAATTTACAGTTTTTCAATTATCCAAAAATCAAGTGCATTAGTATCATAACTTCTAGGTTTTAAGTATGAACTATAAGAGAACGAAGCATAATCAGAATTATTTAGTAGATATAAAGAAGTATCTGCTACAGATTGAATTCTAACTTTATTGTCACCAATATTTGTGATAGTAAATAGCTGACTATTATTGCCAAAATAGCTATATAATTTTATAAATAAATCATCTTTAGCTTGAGCATCTAAACAATATTCATTGTGGTCTTTTGGTCTGATATAATATTGATTTTTTTGAGCACCAGGAAGTAATTCTATTAATTCTTCTGTGCCAATGCTTACAGAAAAATGTGCAATACTTCCATTATAATGGTATTTTAATTTCCAATTTCTTTTGGTTTCATACAGTCTTACCGTTCCTGCGTAAGGATGTGAATTTTCATTGGCTGTTTCGTCTTTTTTGCAACCTAGAGTAAGGTTGGCTATTGCAATAAGCAAGATGATTACTTTTTTTGTCATGATAGTTATTGAATTTGTTTTAAATCGAAAAGAATACTGCCTGCGGAACTGTAATTTCCGTTTATGGATTTTACTTTAATTAATCCCCGTTTTCCTGTTCTGTTTGAAGTGTATTTGTAAACCTTATTGGGCTTTATGTCAATTTCCCATCCAATGGTAACATGCGGGTCGTTCTCGTATGCTGCATGTAAATTTCCATTTGTATTTATACTATTAAATTCGGCAACTGAGATATCTGTAATGCCTATTTGTATTGCATTTTTTGTTGTCCAGTTTTCAACCCCATATATCGGATTGGTATAAATATCTGCATCTAAAGTTATGGCATCAACTATAGAAGCAGGCGAAACAAACATGGCTAAATTATCAGGATTGTTATGTAAAAAGATGAGGTCTATCGGGGTTTGATTCGCTTGTGCATTGATGAGGGTGTATACCTTTGCCGAATCAAACGACATGAAGCAGTTGTAACTGGCGCTGGATTGATTGCCCATTGTAACATCCGTAAAACTTTGTACCGGTGTAGTGCTGTTCAAGTTGTTTTTTTCCTTTTTACAAGAAGTTGCCAACAGCATAAATGCAAGAAGTAAGATAAATGTGTTTTTCATGTAATATAGTTTTAGAATTCAAATTTATTTAAGTAACTCTAAAACATAAAAACAATTTCTTTATTTTTGTAATGAAAAATGAATGAGTTTTACATTATAAATAAACCATAAATATTTATCAATCAAACACTTAAACATTATTTTCTGTAATGAAAAATTTGCTCACTACACGCATAATTTCTGCACTTAACCAAAAAGACATTCTTCTTATTTCAGACTATCTCAAGCAGGAAAAACGAAAATCTTTATTCAAATTATTCCAGCTACTACTCAACGAAAAAGAAAATATTAAACCGGATCGAGCAAAAATCTTTCAGAAATTATTTAAACAAAAACTCACCAAATCAAACGATTATCTATTGCGAAATGAACTGAAATTATTAAAAGATAAAATGGAAGATGCTTATATAGCAAACAAAACCGCTGAAACGATGTTGCGCCAAAAAAACAACCTGAAATTAGAATGGTATCGTCATTTAAAAATCACAGATGAATATACCGAAATTTTAAATACTCAATACGAGTTCAACAAACAGCATTTCAGACTTGATAATACATTGTACAACAGCTTTATCTATGCTGATTTTATCCGCATCAATACCTCAAATTATGCGGAGCGCCTTCGTCTTATGCAAGAAAATTTATCCCATTTTGAAACCACGTTTCATCAATATATTACAGAGCAATACAGCATCTGGTGCCTGATGAAATCACATGTTTTATTACAGCAAAAACAAATGGATAATACGCATAAAACGGCATCATTCAGGCATGAAACTTTGCATATTAAGACCGAAGATTATCGCAATTATCTTACCGAATATTATTTAGCTTATGCCAATGCGTATTGCAATTTTGATACATCAACAATAGCAGAATGGGAAAATATATATGCTTTGCTTTTAAAGAATCCGGATAATGAGATAATAGAATCGGAAAAGTGCTATACATTGGGCAATCTTGCCACCATTTGCTCTATTCGAAATCAATTTGAAAAAGCAGATTTTTATTTTTCTGAATTGTTCAATTCGTTGCCCGAGGCTATAACTTCTCAAAATATGGCACTCACACTCAATTATATTACCAATCTCAATAAACTCAAATTTCATGAAATGGCACGAGTTAAAATGCAGAATGCTGTTGTGGTGTTTGGCAACAAAATAAAATCCTTCAGTCAATTCCGAACACAACAGATAGTCGCTGCTTGTTATCTTGCTAACACTAAAGAATTAGGCAGTTTGCTTGCCGTAGATTTTGAAACGTTGCAACCATTTGAGCGCATTTTCTATCGGCTTTTTTATTGTATTTACTTCATTCAACTTGAAGATTTTGAATTGGCATTTACAGAAATTCAGAACCTACAGCGATCTAAACTAATGAAAGAAATAGACACACACTATGAACTAATAGCAGATTATTTTTACGTTTGTATAAAACACGGCTTGTCTGTAAGTGGCAACTATACTAAATGTTCCAGCAAAGCTATTAAAGAAATTGAATCTGCAAATGAGAGAATCATAAAATCAGGTGTACCTATATTACAAAATTATTCTCCATATCAGTGGATGAAAGAGAGAGTAAATTCTTAATTTATTATTCCACTGTCACACTTTTCGCCAGGTTTCTTGGCTGGTCTACATCGCATCCCCGCATTACTGCAATATGGTAAGCTAATAACTGTAATGGAATAACCGATAAAATAGGTGAAAATGGCTCGTCCGTATCCGGTATCTGAATCACATATTCTGCCAGATTGCTGATGGCTGTATCACCTTCTGTAACGACAGCAATGATGCGACCTTTTCTAGCCTTTACTTCTTCAATATTCGACAATACCTTTTCGTAGTGCTGTGATTGTGGAGCCAAAACAACCACCGGCATATTTTCATCTATGAGTGCAATAGGTCCATGTTTCATTTCGGCAGCCGGGTAGCCTTCTGCATGGATATAAGAAATTTCTTTGAGTTTAAGTGCCCCTTCCAATGCTACCGGGAAATTATACCCTCTGCCGAGGTATAAGAAATTGTTGGCGTGTTGAAAGGTTTCCGCAATCTCATAGATAAAAGAATTTGCTTTTAAAATACGTTCTATTTTTTCGGGTAAAGCTTCCATCTCGGCTATATAGGTATTAAACTGAGATTGAGACAGCGTGCCTCTGATTTCGCTCAACTGCAAAGCTAATAGGGCGAGTATGCTCACTTGTGTGGTAAATGCTTTGGTAGAAGCTACACCTATTTCCGGACCGGCATGTGTATAAGAGCCGGCATCTGTCATCCGTGATATATTAGATCCTACAACATTACATATACCATAGGTCAGCGCACCTTTTGATTTGGCTAACTCTAAAGCTGCTTTTGTATCAGCTGTTTCGCCTGACTGAGAAATGGCAACCACCACATCACGCTCAGTAATAATAGGATTGCGGTATCTGAACTCAGAAGCATATTCTACTTCAACATTTATACGGGCAAATTCTTCAATAAGATACTCCCCGATTAAAGCAGAATGCCAGGAAGTGCCACAAGCAACAATAATGATGCGCTCCGCATTTTTGAAACGTGCCTCGTACTCTCTTACACCGCCAAGATTTACCCAAAATTGTTCGCTGTCAATCCTGCCTCGAATGCTGTTTTTTATGGCTTGTGGTTGCTCATAAATTTCTTTCATCATAAAGTGATCGAAACCGCCTTTCTCAATTTGTTCTAATTTGAGCTGGAGCTCATCGATATACGGCACATGGGTAATGTTGTCTATGATCGTTTTGAGTTCAATATTGCCATTGCTGTGCAATACTGCCATTTGTCCGTCTTCGAGATACGATACTTTCTTAGTATGTTCAACAAGTGGAGAGCCATCAGAGGCAATATACAACTCGCCATCGCCAAAACCAATCACCATTGGCGAGCTTAATTTTGCGCAAATAAGTTTATCCGGTTCTCTGGTCGAGATGACAACAATTGCATAAGCACCAACAACTTCATTCAGCGCTAATCGCACAGCTTCGGCCAAATCGCACTCTACGTTTTTTTGTATCTCTTCAATCAGATGCACCAATACTTCGGTGTCAGTTTCAGAACGAAATTTATACCCGCGCGATTGTAACTCTGTTTTTAATGCGGCATAATTTTCAATGATACCATTATGTATCAAAGCAATATCGCCATTTGTGCTGAAATGCGGATGAGCATTCACATCATTGGCTTCGCCATGAGTAGCCCAACGGGTATGCCCGATACCTACCGTTCCGGAAATATCTTTCCCTTCGGTTTCCTGTTCTAAAGCAGAAACTTTCCCTTTCTTTTTGTAAATATTAAGTTTGCCTGAATTACTGAGCAATGCCACTCCGGCACTGTCATAGCCACGGTATTCCAATCGTTTTAAGCCATTAAGGATAAGCGGATAAGCTTCTTTTTTGCCTATATAACCGACAATTCCACACATAATCGTTTAGTTTAGTTTATTCTTTGTTTTTCAACAAAGAAAGATACGGGAAATAAATTATTTCAACAAGGTATAATACAATTTCAGTTTCAGCTTGTATTTCTGATTTGAATTATTTGGTCCGGCTAATATCACACGTTCCGGTGCATAGCCAAAATAATCATCTGTTGAACTTGCCAATGCTTTAGGGGTAATACTTAAATTATTATACGCAACTTCTGTACCCGCAGGCGGATAATTGGTAATATACAAATCGCTATTAGTACCGGAGCCAGATACTAATGTTTGCATATAACGGGTAATATTAAACCGATAACGTGTAATTTTTCTGCCAAAATCATCTGTAGCTGTAGTATCAAATATGGCAACCCCTTCATTTGTCGGCAAGATGGCCAAATCACCCGAACTGTTTCTTTTTAATAAAAATAAACTTTGTGGCTTGCTGTAGGAGCCTATTGAATTGTCTTCCATTTGTGTAAGTTCAATAGTTGCCAGATTGATTGTTTGTTTACCTAAATTAGCAATAGTGGGTAAGCTTAATTTTACCCTTGTGCCGTTTTGTCCTAAAAAATAAATGATACTGTCACTGATTGCCGATGATGCGATAGCAGACTGCACTTGTGGTGAAAGTGTATTTTGATAAAGATTGACACTTCTTTTTTTCTGCGAAACAACGCCATTGATATACCCATAAATATAAGTTTGAAGACGGATATCCTTGTTGTTATTGTGTTTGTCTTTAAAATAAATATACAATCCAGAATAGATGCTGTTAAAATCAAACTCTGCCATGGCATTTCCGTTCAAACTTGCATTTTCAATAAACAATCCTTTTATTCTGTTTCTGAATTCGATAGTATCTCTTTGTATTGAGTCCGGTAAATCTAATATGGCTTGAGCAAAACTATTGCTGATTGGTATCTTAAGTGCATTACTGATGCCAATAGTATCAGTACGAGATACAGTTTCTTTTCGTGTAGGAACATATTTATAACTATTCCGTTGGCCTAAAGTGGTCGAGCCGCTGAAAGTAGTATTGTTTGAATAGTAGAGTAAGTCCGGATTGATATTGGTATTGATTTCGCTCACTTGTATATCTTGTGCCACATTTGTATCGCCATAGATAGTATAGTACCGCAACAATAAATAAGCCGAGTCAACCGTGAAGTTTCTCAGTGAATCTCCATAGATAAGATTGGGTCTGTCCAGCTCAACCGCAATATTTGCTTTTTGAAAACCAAACTTAGGGTCGTTAATAATTCCCAGATAGTTTTTGGCTAATTTGTCGGTGCGCAGAAAAGTATCATTTTCAGTTTTTGCATTT
>DAOQII010000115.1:0-7442 GCA_035339455.1 Chitinophagales bacterium | reverse complement strand
TTGCATGGTTAATCGCTCTTGCACTTGCAGACGGCGAGCATAAGCATCTACCACACGGGCTATTTTACTCAATCCTGTTATTTTGCCGTCCGGAATATAGGCCACATGCGCTTTGCCAAAAAACGGCAACATATGGTGTTCGCACATCGAATAGAGTTCGATATCTTTCACGATGACCATTTCTTTGTGATCTTCATTAAATATCGCGGATTGTATGATTTCTACCGGGTTCAGCGAATAGCCATGTGTAACAAACTGCATGGCTTTGCTCACCCTGTATGGTGTTTTTACCAAGCCTTCTCTTTCAGGATTTTCGCCCAACAACCGAATTATTTCTTTATAATGTTGTTGCATTTCCTGATTTGGCTCTATTCCCAAATGCGCGTTTGTAATCAAATCGTTCATTTGCCAAAGTTAAACATTAATTGTGTATTGTAAAGTACAGTCGAACCGTCAACATGCTTATTTTCCTGTTTCTGTTTCCTCGGGAGTCGTATTTTTATTAAACTTCAAGAGTACGTCAATCAATTTTCGTTTTTTCTTTGACATTTTCAACAAGTCTTTATCATCTTTTACAACTTGTTCCACATTTTCTTGTGTTATGGCTTGTATAGAGTTAGGTACTCCTCTCCTGCTCATGTAAGTATAATACGTAGGCTCGTCTTCCGGCAACATAGAATATAAATAAATAGAATCATCATTAGCTCTAAATAGCCAGCACGAATCATTTGGAGTGCCTACAAACTCGTATTCCTTAAATTGTGCTGAAATTTCTTTTGTATCATGCACGTAAATTCTTCTTTTATCTAAAACAGCATTTTTCAAAATCAAATAATGCTCATTTTCGTTTAAATGAATAGCCGATTTAAATGTTAAAACACTATCATTCAAGAGTGTTACTTTAAACTCATATTTTTTATCCGGGTTATAACCGGAATTTCTAAAATAAAAATTCGGAAAATTCACATATGAATAGGTCGTGATCGGAATATTACCGTAGGGCGTATTGATATACGTTGTATGCGGAATAGAGAAAACTTGCGCGTAAAAGCTATTGTAAAAAAATGAACTAAAAATCAAGGCAAATAATTTAACTTTCATAAAAACTTTTTTACAAATATATACATTACCGGAATAATACTAGTAACTTTTTCATTCCTACTCCCAACAAAAAATTTTATTTTTTCAGTTTCTAACTTAACCTTTACTTAATTAGCCAAATCTTGTAATTACAATGCATGCATTGTAATTTTAAATCAGTAAACTGCTTAGTAAAATTATTAAATAACAAAATCAACATGGAATCAACAGAAACTACAGTAAAAAATTTGCTTAAAGGGGGCGAATTTTTAATTAAAGACATGCCCTTTTCCGATACATTCACACCGGAAGATTTAAATGAAGAACAAAAAATGATTATTGATACAACAGTATCTTTCATTGATACGGAAGTATTGCCGGTTTATGATAGAATAGAAAAACAAGAACCGGGTTTAACAGAATCGCTTTTAGAAAAAGCCGGAGAATTGGGCTTATTAGGCTTGGCAATCCCCGAAGAATATGGCGGTATGGGCAAAGATTTTAATACCAACTCTTTGTTAGTGGAGTACATGGCAAAATCTCGTTCATTTTCTCTTTCTTTAGGTGCGCATATTGGCATTGGCACCTTACCTATTGTATATTTTGGCAATGAAGCCCAAAAAGCACATTACTTACCCAAGTTAGCAAGCGGAGAATTAAAAGCCTGCTATTGCTTGACAGAACCGGGATCGGGATCGGATGCATTAGGAGCTAAAACTACAGCGATTTTAAACCCGGAAGGCACGCATTACATCGTGAATGGTCAAAAAATGTGGATTACCAACTCGGGCTTTGCAGATGTATTTATCGTGTTTGTTCAAGTGGGTGGCGATAAATTTTCCGGCTTAATCATGGAAAAAGGTATGGAAGGCTTGAGCCTTGGAGCTGAAGAAAAGAAAATGGGTATCAAAGGTTCGTCTACCCGTCAGGTATTTTTTGAAAACGTGAAAGTTCCGGTTGAGAACTTATTAGGCGAGGTTGGCAAAGGACATCTAATTGCTTTTAACATCTTAAACGTAGGACGATATAAATTAGCAGCAGGTGTTTTGGGCGCATCTAAAATGGTCATCGAGCAATCTGCCCAATACGCGGTAGAGCGTCAGCAATTTAAAAAACCAATTGCCACTTTTGGTGCAATACAATACAAACTGGCAGAAATGACAACTCGTACTTACGCATTGCAAAGTGCGGTTTATCGGGCAGCTGATGCTATTGACAATAAAGAAAAAGAATTAATGGCAGAAGGAAAATCTGTTCAGGAAGCTATCATGAAAGCGGCCGAAGAGTATGCAATCGAGTGCTCTATTTTGAAATTTTTCGGTTCTGAAGTATTGAATTATTGCGTAGATGAAAACGTGCAGATACATGGCGGAATGGGCTACTCGGAAGAATTGGGTGCTGCTCCGGCATACCGAGATGCACGTATCAATCGAATTTTTGAAGGCACAAACGAAATAAACAGATTACTTACTGTAGATATGCTGATGAAGCGAGCGATGTCAGGTAAAATAGATTTGATGACACCCGGAATGGCGATTCAGAAAGAATTGATGAGTGTGCCTGATTTTAGTGCTGACGAATCAAACGATGTTTTGGCTGGTGAACTCAAAGCCATTAAAAACCTGAAAAAAGCAGTATTGCTTGTTGCAGGTGGAGCTGCTCAAAAATTAATGGCAAAACTAAAAGATGAACAAGAAATTTTGATGAATGCTGCTGATATGATGGCTGAGCTTTATGTTATAGAATCGTCAGTATTGCGTACTCAAAAACTAATTGCAGATCGCGGAGAAGCAGCCTGTGCTTTGCAAATTGACATGACAAAAGTATACACGTCAGACGCTTTGGAGAGAGTTTTTGTATATGGCAAACACGCGTTACAATCTTTTGCAGAGGGTGATGAACTGCGTATCATGTTGATGGGTTTAAAACGATTCACTAAATATGAACCATTCAACACAAAAGATGCACGCAGACGTATCGCGGCAAAAGTTTTGGAAGAAGGAAAATATTGTTTCTAAGCTATAGTAATCTGTATAGAAAAAAGGCTGAAAATTCAGCCTCTTTTTTTATAATTTACTTGTGATAAATTTCAAAAAACCGGGTTTCTCCTTGTTTGGAAGTATGTTCTTTTACATAGCGTATTATACGATAATCCAGACCATTATTAACTAATGGAATAAGCGTATCAGCTAACTGTGCAGTTTGGTATTTTGCAATATAATAGTAAGTGGAAGTATCATTAAAATCAATTGCTGAAGCTACTTTGTTTAAAATCTGTTCATTGGGAATTTCAGTTTTATTTGGCCATTCTGTTTTTATTTTAGAAAGGTGTGATGTTGTAATTTGAAGTGCAGTGAAATCAGGTAAAAATATGGCTTTATCAGCTTGTTGTTTTTTGATTTTTGCAATTTCTGCTATTAAATCATACGTGTTTTTGTTGGTATAAATTCCAGATGCACCTTTTACAAGTTCACCAAGTTGATAAGTCAATTTAGAGCTAACACCATCCCGATATATAAAATGCAATCTGACATAAATAAAGATACTGGCAATTAAGATAAGCACTATATAGTTTGACGGATGCATGCTTTTGGCATCTGTCGTCATGTTAAAAACAAGTGCAGCAAATGCCCAATATCCACCCAGGAAAAGTGCCGGTGTATTATATCCTATCGATATCGATACACACCACATGATAGCTAAGGTACAGATAGCAAGTCTAAGTATTTTACCTGAATAAATCGCATAATGATATGTCCCGCTCATTTCTTCGTTTTCAAAATAAACTTTATCCGGTTCCATAGAATAAAGAGGTATTTTGATGTTGATTAAAGCAATCATTATTTCCGCGGTAAGCAAACCACTGTAAAAAAACAACAACTTTCCGTGATAATGAAATCGAACTAATAAAAAACACAGGAGCAGTAGTTGAAAAAACCAATAGATGTGAAAAAATTTAAACCTTCTGACAATTATTACTGTTGTTACTCCCAACCAAAAATAAAGATTGAAAAAGTAGGACTTAAACCCAATATCCACTATTTCTGTATGCCCGGTAAGCTGCATCTTCAAATCTGTTGCGCCTCCTTTCATATAGAGCAAAATAACATAAACCAATACAGGCAAAAAGGACAGTAACAAGGTGATACGCTTATTCCAAAACAAAATAAAAGCAACCGGAATCATAACAATAAAGCCTTGTTTGCAAATTACGCTGAAACCGAAAAACAGTGCACCAATCAAATTCAGTATCACCGATTTTTTTTGCAAAAAGAATAGTCCTGCAACTGCAAAAAGAAGTCCGTCTATCGTATGTAGCACAGCAACTGGAAAATAGTGCACATTAAACACCAAACACGTGAACATGAGTATGTACTGAAAAACAGCATTTTGGAATACTCCAAGATATTGTTGTACTAACCGTACCCATAAAAATGCAATCAATACCTGTTCCAGCCAAAATATATATCGAGAAACTAAAAACATGTATCTTTTAGAAATCAGTAATTCCGGAATATGCAAATAAGCATATCCTAGAGGTCGTAAAGATGAGAAATCTATATGCGGAATTTGTCCGTGTAAAATTCTGTTGGATGATGAAAGCACAAAACCTTCATCTGTGGGATTGAATCCGTATTTAGAAAATAAAAAATGACAGCATAAACTCAAGCCGAAAATAAAAGCGATATCGAGAGTTGTTTGTTTTTTCATTTAGCTGAGGCAGTAGAAAAAAGCTCGTTTAATTTCGCATCCAATGCTGCACCGTGTAAATTTTTAGCGATGATTTTTCCATTTTTATCTAACAAAAACACAGCTGGTATGGAAGATACTTTATACATATTCACGGCTTTTCCATTCCATTTTTGATAATCACAACCATGATACTGCCATTTTAATTTATCAACTTTGATGGCATTCATCCAGCGTTCTTTGGTATCATCCAGTGAAACTGAGAAAATCTCCAATCCTTGAAAATGATATTTTTCAAAAATCTGTACCAAATGCGGATTATTTTGACGGCACGGCTGACACCAGCTTGCCCAAAAATCCAACAATACATATTTTCCTTTCAATTCCTTTAATTGAATAGTATCTCCTTGGGGATTTTGTAAAATAATATTTGGTGCAATTTCTCCAACAGGTAACCCTTCTTCTTGTTTTGCCAAAAGTTGTTTTTCATATTGTTGCACTTCAGCATACCACAAATTGATTTGTCGCGAGTTTGGAGCAGATTCATGAAGATTTTTTACTTGTTCAATAATAAATGGAATTTCTTCTTCTTTATATGGCTCCAGTAATTGCAGGGCAAAACAAGCAACATCCGCATTATCTTCTTTTTTAATGAAGTTGTGTAAATAATCTAAGTATGCCGATTTTTTATTTTTCAAAATTCCCAGCATAGAATCTTTTTGTTTAGCACCTGCCCGCATGTATTCGTTATTGGCGCTATCAATTTGTACCAAGTTCTGATAATTGGTATTTAGTAATTGAGCAATTGTTTGCGATGCTTTGTTTCCACTTATGGTATAATTGTATAGTTGTTTAAAATCTGCTGATATGCTTAGTTTTTGTTTTTTGTCTAAATATATGAACAAACTATTATCCGGGTTATCGCCAAATCTTAAACGATAAATGCCTTTATCACTGTAGTTTTTAAGATGAAAAGTACTACCGGAAATAGTTGCCGTATCTATAGTCAAGGCAGGTGTTTGAAAAATATCTTCCAGATAAACTTTTTCTCCGTTTGCATGTTGAATTTTTCCATCAATTTGATACCCGTTGAAATATTTACATGAAGGAATAAGCAATAAAATAAGGCAAATAGATAGGATATAATTAATTCTTTTCATGGTTTTTATTTGCTTAATAAGTCTTCTAAAATTTGTGTAATTTGTTTCGGTGCTGCTTTTCCTTTAGATAATTTCATCACATTGCCTACAAAGAGATTTATCGTTCCTTTTTTACCTTTTTTATATTCCGCTACTTTATCCGGCATGCTTTCCAATACTTGTGTAGCCCAGAGCGTAAGCTCATCCTTATCTGATGACTGCATCAAGTTTAATGATTCAGCAGCTTGCAGGGCTGTTTGATTGGTGTTTTCCAATAAGTGATAAAAAATGGTTTTTGCTCCTGTTGAATTTATCTTATTTTCATCCAAAAGCATAATAATTTCGCCTAATTGCTCCGGACGGAGTTTTAAGTCCGTAATCTTTAAATGATTATCATTCAGATAAGATTTTATTTCGCCGTTGAGCCAGTTAGAAACCGCTTTATAATTTGAAGAATGCCTTATCATATCCAGAAAGAAATAAGCAGTATCTCTGTCTTCAGTCAGCATAACCGCATCTTGTTCAGATAAATGATATGCTTGTGTAAACTGCAAAAACAAAGCATTTGGCAATGGTGGCATGGTTGATTTCAACTGTTCCAGTTTTTCATTTGAAATAAGGACTGGCGGCAAATCGGGTTCCGGAAAATAGCGATAATCATGCGCATTTTCTTTACTGCGCAAAACAAAACTAGAACCGTCTTCGGCATGAAAACTCCGGGTTTCCTGCACTACTTCTCCCCCACTTTCTACCAAATCTATTTGGCGTTTTATTTCATTTTCAATAGCCTTTTTTACGTGGCGGATAGAATTCATATTCTTCACTTCTACCCGTGTATTGAGTATGCTTTCTCCTTTAAGTCTTATTGAAATATTGGCATCACAACGCAGAGAGCCTTCTTCCATATTGCCATCGCATATATCAATATAGCGTACTAATTTTCGTATTTCATGCAAATAAGCATAAGCCTCGTCGGGAGTATGCATATCCGGTTCTGATACAATTTCCAAAAGTGGAACACCTGCACGGTTTAAATCTATAAGAGAAAAATCGGCATGTAACTCATGATTATTTTTCCCGGCATCTTCTTCCATGTGTGCATGATGCAATCTTATTTTTTTCTTTACTCCCGTATCGTTTATTTCGATAAATCCTCCAACGCATATCGGATTATTATCTTGCGAAATCTGATAGCCTTTGGGTAAATCGGCATAGAAATAATTTTTTCGGGCAAAAAAAGTCTGTTGCGAAATTTCACTATTACAAGCCAAGCCGAATTTTATTGCTTTATCTACCACCTCTTTATTTAGTTTAGGCAATACACCCGGCATTCCTAATGTAATTGGGCTGATATGCGTATTGGGTAAAGCACCGAACGCAGTTTCATCTGCAGCAAATATTTTAGTTAGCGTATTTAATTGTGCATGTACTTCCAGACCAATAACGGCTTCGTATTTTCCATAATCTAACATGAAACAAAGATAATCATAAGTCCATAAAACCAGCTATCAAAAAATTACGTATGCTGAATAT
>DAOQII010000114.1:0-7448 GCA_035339455.1 Chitinophagales bacterium | reverse complement strand
AGTTGGTAGAGCATCACCTTGCCAAGGTGAGGGTCGCGGGTTCGAGTCTCGTCTTCCGCTCAAAGTTTATCTTAAAAAAGTATCCTACTTTTTTACAACTTATTTATAAGTTGCCCGGGTGGTGGAATGGTAGACACGCAGGACTTAAAATCCTGTGGCCGCAAGGCTGTGCGGGTTCAAGTCCCGCCTCGGGTACTCTTATAAATTTTTTTTCAGGAAGATTTAAATCACATTTTCCGTATCATCCCAATCTTTCATTAATTCACGCTTAAGATAAATGGCATCTTTGGCATTTAGTTTTCCGGCATTTATCAGGCGCAACTCTCTTCTTTGTAAAGCTGATTCGTATAATGCATTTTCACGTTCTGTTTCGGGAATGACAGGAGGAACATGAATCGGTTTGGATTCAAAATCGAGGCTGACGAATGTAAAAAAAGCTTCGTGACTTTTAGTTTCATCCAGAGTTTTTACATTTTTGATGAATACCTCACAAATCACTTCCATGGATGTATTAAAAGCACGTGTTACACAAGATTTCAACACCACAATATCGCCCATTTTTATTGGCAAATTGAAAGATACATTATCCAAACTTGCCGTAACGGAAATACCTCCGCTGTGTTTGATAGCAGAAATACCTGCGCATACATCCATCCAGCTCAGCAGATTGCCTCCCATTAAATTGCCAATCGGGTTGGTATGTCCGGGCATGACGAGTTCAGTGTGGATATTCAGGGTTTCAGCTACTGTACGAGGATTCATATTTTAATTTTGATAGTAAAACAGATAATTCAGACTGTGAAAGATAGCAAAATAATTTTTACCTTTGCCCATCTGAAAATGGCCTTGTAGTTCAATTGGATAGAATATCAGATTTCGGCTCTGAGGGTTGAGGGTTCGAATCCTTCCAAGGTCATTTTTTTATTTCAGCAACTCTCCGTCTTTCATAGAAAATACTTTATCGGCTTGTAATGTAAGGCTATTGTTGTGGGTTACAATAACAAATGTCTGATGGTATTGTTTTTTTAAATCGAAAAAAAGCTGATGCAACTCTTCACTTCGCTCACTGTCGAGGTTGCCGGTGGGCTCATCTGCCAATACTACCAAGGGATTATTTATCAATGCACGGGCTACCGAAACGCGTTGTTGCTCCCCGCCCGAAAGCTGGTTGGGTTTATGTTGCATACGGTCGGCAAGTCCCATAAAATCGAGTAACTCTTTTGCTCTTCGTGTAGCTTCTGCTTCACTTTTTTTTGCTATATAAGCCGGAATACAGACATTTTCCAACGCAGTAAATTCAGGTAAAAGATGATGGAACTGAAAGACAAATCCCAATTTCTGATTTCTGAATTCGGCGACAACATCCTGTTGCTTCAATAACTCATTTATAGATTGTCCATCAATAATCACATCTCCTGCATCTGCTTTATCTAAAGTGCCGATGATATGCAAGAGCGTACTTTTGCCCGCACCTGATGGCCCTACAATACAAGCCAGTTCGCCTTTTTCAATTTGAAAGGATACATCTTTGAGTACTTGCAAACTCTCGTAGGCTTTGACGATATGATTACAGACTATCATTTTCTGAAATCAGGGTATTGTGCAATCTGAACAATACACCCAGGCATTGGCATTCACTTCCGACTTGATAAGTGGCAGTTTGCGTGCTAAGTCAGATTTATTCAATTCAATTAAAACCTTATAGCGCTTTGCATCTTTATAAAGCTTTGTGGTAAAGCCTTCGGATTCTGCTTTCTTAACCACATCCTGCGTGGATGCTTCAGAGAAAAATGCGCCAATAGCCACATAAGTTTTTCCTGTACTGTTTTTTGCCATGGCAGCTGATGACGCTATTTGTGTTGTGGCTGGTTGATTTGAAATTTCTACAGTCGTTTCATTTTCTTCTTTTGCAATTGCCGTAGGATAACTCACATTATCTACAACTACATACTTTGGAGGCTCAGCTGTAATTTCTTTCTTTTTAGGTTGAAGTGCTACATGTTCTTGTTTAATTGCAGGTACTGATGATGAAAAGGGAAACAAAGAGGCCAAACTGACTTGTTCTGTTCCTGATTGCAAAACATTTACGACAGTTGTCAATACGATGAACGTCAGAACTGTTATTGCGAGCATTGCATTCAATATTGAAAAACTAAATTTGCTTTTCTTTATCTCATTTTCTGTGATGGGTTTAACCGTATCTTTCAGCCTCTTTATCGGCTCCATGGAAATAGCCTGCAAACCAAAACTTTCGGCTAAATAATTTTTGGTATCGAATGGTGCAAAAATGAGATTTCTGTTTTCATCAACAATAAATCTTCCTATATTTTTCAGTAATAAACTTTTGTTTTGGAGAATTGAATTTTCCCAAAAACTGATTTCTATGGCAATTTTTTGCAAGGCATCATTATAACCAATTTTTTCAGTTTCAGCAATAGCATTAGCCAAAATTCCATCATTAGATTGCAAAGTTTTATTAAACGCAACCGACTTTGAAGGCGGATAAATTTTATTTTCTTTAAGGTTAACTTCAGCCGGTTTATAATGCGCTAAAAACGCCCCAAATCCCGGCACTATCACACAACTGTGTTTTTCGAGCAATATTTGCAAATACTTATCCAACATGGTGTAAAAGTAAGCATTTTCAATCTAAAATCAAGATTAAAAACTCATTCTTTTTAATGCCATTTTTTTTAATGCATGGCAGCGGTTTCCACACGTTGTATGCCTTCTAACTGCATAGTAATATGACGGTCTTTGGCTTTAGTTTCATATTCAGAGATTATCTCGAGAATATCATAATCAATAAATCTGCAGTTTCTGCCGTCAATCAAGAGCTTGCTATGGTCCGGAATATTTTCGAGTGTGTCGCGCAGTTTTACTTTATTCAAAAAGCTCACATTTGTATTTAAAAATATGCGGATGATTTTATGCCCGTCTTCAAACTTATCTTCTACTTTGTATTGCTCTGTAAAATTATGCTGGATAATAAAGTACACAGAAATCAACAAACCTATACTGACACCCATCAGTAAGTCTGTGAAAAGTATGACAAGAATTGTAGCTACGAATGGGATAAATTGTTCCCATCCCAGCTTAAACATATTTTTGAATAATGAAACTTTAGTCAGATTGTAGCCTGTAATAATCAGAATTACAGCTAATGAAGCCAAAGGAATTAAATTGAGAATAAATGGGATAAACAAAACGGACAACAGCAAAAATACACCATGTGTAAATGCCGATAATTTTGTGCGGGCTCCGGCATTTATATTTGCAGAGCCTCTTACTACTACCGCTGTAATTGGGATAGCACCTACCATGCCACAAAGGATATTGCCTACACCTTGGGCTATCAGCTCCCTGTTGATAGGTGTAATGCGGTTATGTTTATCCAGTTTATCTACAGCTTCCACACATAACAGGGTTTCAAGTGTTGCCAGTAAGCCTATGGTAATACCATCCTTCCAGACTTTAACGGATGAAAACAACATAGAAAATTTCGGGAACTGCAATTGGGCAAACATATTATCGGGTATATTGACTAATTGGGATGGCTTTACAGCTCCTTCATCTACATAATAAAATTGAATGAGATAAAGTACAATTCCGATAATTACAATAATCAGCGGTATGGGTATTGATTTTATTTTGATTAGTGATGTGTTGGAAAATAACCAGTATGCACCAATGGAAAACAAGGTAATAATGACAACGCCACGGGTAACATGGTGATTAAATTCATTGATATTGGTAAGAAAATCATTGGTTGTAAATAAATCGAGAAATCCGCTTTGCCAGAAGTCCGGTTTATTATAACCCAATGCAACCGGAATTTGTTTGGAAATAAGCAATATTCCAATGGCAGCCAACATGCCTTTGATAACAGATGAGGGGATATAGTTGGTAATAAATCCAAGCTTGAGTACCCCCAGCAGAAGCTGAAAAATACCGGCAACGATTACACATAATAGAAAACACGATAATCGCCATGCGATAAAATAGCCGCCGCAATGACGGTGGATAAACCTGCTGCCGGCCCTGAAACACTCAAGGCTGAGCCACTGATAAGTGATACTACAATGCCACCGATGACTCCTGATAATATGCCGGCATAAATGGGTGCATTGGATATATAAGCAATACCTAAACATAGCGGCAATGCCACCAGAAACACAGATAATCCTGCCGGCAAATCATACTTCAACCAAACCAATCGGTAATATTTTATCTTGCGCTTCACTTATTTTAATGTTCTTAATGTATCAATGTATCAATGTACTAATGTACCAATGACCAATTCCATCTTGCTAATTACTTTTTACTTAATACTAATTACTTATCCCTCTACATTACACCATCTTCTTCAGCTTATCTATAATCTCTGTTAAACCGTTTGCTTTTATTTCATAAACAGTCGCCAGCTGACTACCTAATTTATTTTTCGGAAATCCTGTTCTCGCCATCCACTCTAAATAATGCACCGGAATATCACATAGCAAGGTGCCTTTAAATTTGCCATAGGGCATTTGTGTTTTGACAATATCCAAGAGCAACTGCTTTTGTATATCCGAATTTTCTTCCATCACGCTGGCTTAAATCTCCGTAATTTTTTCTAAGACAAAACGAATCAGTTTATCTGTAGCCGCATGTGGATCTTTGCTGAATATCCCTCTTACCCGGTTGGCGATAATGGCATTAAGCGACAAGCCATGATGGCCCATTAATTTTGCCAAGCCATAAATACCGGAAGTTTCCATTTCCATATTGGTCAGCTTGCGATTGCCTGCAAGCATGATGGCAGATAATTCATCGATATACTTTTTATCTTTGGGTGCAATGCGCACCGTGCGTCCTTGTGGGCCGTAAAAGCCGCAGTTAGTGAGCGTTACTCCCCAGCGAACGTCTTTAGCTATCGTATTCAGCAGTTTGTCAGATGCTTTGATAATCGTAGGATGCACCCCTAATTTGCTTACGATTGGCACTATCGGAGCTAACATGGCTTCTTCTTCGTCTGTATTTGAAAAATCATAAAAGCCCAAAAGCCCATCAAGCCCTACGCCAAACTCGCTGGCTAAATAAGTGTCAATATCAATATCTTCCTGCAGAGCGCCGCAAGTACCTATACGGATTAAATTGAGTGCTGATAAGGTTGCTTTAGGCTGACGAGTTTTTAAATCCATATTGACCAATGCATCCAGTTCTGTAATCACGATGTCAATATTATCAGTTCCAATACCCGTAGATAAACAAGTAACCCGTTTATTACCCACATATCCCGTGTGTGTAACAAACTCTCGTTTTTGTTTTTGCACTTCCATTTTATCAAAGTAGCGCGAAACTTCTTCTACCCTATCTGGGTCGCCAACTAACAAAATAGTGTCAGCAATATCTTCCGGCAATAAATTAAGATGGTAAACACTACCATCCGGATTTAAAATCAATTCACTCTCAATAGTCATTTGCATTTTTTTAAATTCAAAAAAAGAAATACGAAAATACGGAATCCTGCCTAGAAATCAGGGATTTTGAACACTAAATTGTGCAAGAAATAAAAATCATAACAAAATGTATGTAAAACTATTTAATAGACAATGCCCCAGACGGGCATTTGCTCACGGCATTTCTGATTTCATCACTTGAAGCATTTTCCATCCGTACCCAAGGTTGTTCTTTAGGTTTGAAGACCTTATTCAGATTACGCACACAATTACCGGAATGTATACATTTTCCGGCTTGCCAAACAACGGTAATTTCGCCATTTGTATAAGTTTTTATTTTGTCATGCTCTTCCATGTTGATCATTTTTTGTTTTCAAAAAAGAACATCCTGATAGGTGTCATTGTTTTCCAATACTCGTTTGGCAAAAGGACAAATCGGCAGGATTTTTATCTTGTTTGCTCTTGCCCAATCCACCGCTTTTAGTACCAGTTTTTTACCAATACCTTGCCCTTCCAACTCTTCGCGAACCCCTGTATGGTTGATAATAATTTTATTGCCCGACCACTCGTAAGTCAGTTCGGCAAGCAGTTTGTGATCTTGTTCAATATAAAACATGCCTTCTTTACCATCATCTTTTTGTAGAATTTCCATGTGCCGTTTTTTTTATAAATTTAAAAGGATTTAATTATAATCAGTACTTCTCTTTCCGCAGTAAATTGATTGCCGAATTTATCCAGTACATCTTTCTGCAAAGCCGGTGAACATTTTTCTCTGTATTCTTCTATAGCTGACAGAGATGCAGCAAGATATTCCACACTGTACTCAACATCATTGCTTTCATTTTCCTTTATTATTTTCTTTATAGCTGCATGAGAGAAATGACCGGTATCCAGCACATCCTGAATATGTTTTTCCAGCATAAATTTTTTCCAGTCAGATTCTATACTTTTGTCAATACATATTTTCACAGTGTACTCGTACATATATTATAATTTAATAAATTTTCTTAAGAACAAATCTGCGTCAGATTTAATTTCTAAAAAATAATTACCTGCTGCTAAAAAAGAAATATCCAGCGTATTGACCAAACTTTTTTCTTCCTGATAAACAATATTACCAACTTCATCATAAATAATCACCTGAGCTGATTTTATCTGATTTTGTCGTAAATCTATATGCAAGACATCTGCAGCCGGATTGGGATAAACGTGCAAAATTTTATTGGAAACATTTTTTAGTGAAGTGGGTAATTGGTTTAAATTTCGTGTAGTATTCCAGTTGTGAAAACCACTGCTGCATATTGAAGCAATGTTCCATTTGTATCTTTTAGCCGGATTTAAAGTCAAGCCCATTTCATTTCCACTTGTCTCAAAAAAATGAACCCGATCACTGTCATCAACCAATGCTACTCTATACGTGTTTACCCCTGCAATAGCCTCCCAACTGACCTGAACCGAATCGCTTGAAATAAAAACAGCTTGCAGGTTTTGAGGTGCATCACAAACCAACTGTAAAGGAATTTCTTTAGTTTTAAAAAAATTCCACGCCGTATTATTCATATCAATATCGCGGGTAGTTTTACCGATTAATCCCAAAAACACATCATCAGCTCCCGGCCAGGTATGCCCTCCGTTTAAGACTTTATAAAATACCTGTTGTGTGGCATTCGTACAGTTGGTATACGTGTAGCGTACAACACGAGTGCCGTCATTTTGCAAATCCGGCAAGGTATCTGTCACCGGAATTTGATCACAATTATTTTTTATTTGCCAAAAATGCTTTACTGAATCTATACCGGGGAAATTAAACGGAATGCCATTATAAGCGGTTATTGGATCTGCACTTCCGTTAAAGGCACAAATCGGCATGGGACGGGCAGGTACGCAAGTAGAAAGATTGTCGAGCAACATGCTTGCAACATTAGGTGCAATTGCAGCAACTCTGTTTGTTAAATCACAGGCAAGTTTATAACACATAAATCCACCTGCCGAATAGCCGGCTGCATA
>DAOQII010000113.1:0-7532 GCA_035339455.1 Chitinophagales bacterium | reverse complement strand
AGGATTTATTTTCCACCATATTCTTTTACACGAAATGGTGTAACGGTTACAGGTAATGTTACATTAGAATTGATAGAACTTCAAGATGCCGGAAATATGGCTGCCACTAAAAAAACGACTATGGGTTTATTACCTGATGGAAATAAAGCGGTCTTAGTTTCCGGTGGTGAATTCAATATCAATGTTAAACAAAACGGAAATCCATTAGATTTAGTTATACCAATAACAGTAACTACACCCGCTAATTTAACGGACAGTGGCAGAGCAAACATGGATTTATTTAATGGTGTTATTGATGCAAAAGGCGACCTTACCTGGGAAAAAGTAACGGATTCTACCGGACACCCTCTTGTACAAACTATTGATGCCATAAATCCAACAAATGGGCAAATGGAATTGCACTACAATACTTTAGTTAGCCATTTTGGATGGACAAATATAGACCGTTTCTACTCTGATCCGCGTCCTAAAACTACGATGTTGGTAAGCGTTCCTGAAGGATATAATTATGATAATTGTGCGCTGTATATAAAATATGTTGGACTTGGTAGTTCATTAGCAAGACTGGATACTTATAATTCCTCAACAAAATTATTTTCTGAGCATTATGGTCAAATTCCTATTGGTACTGAATGTCATTTAATTTTTTGTACAGAAGAAAACGGCAAATGGAAATATGCTACCAAACGCATTACTATTGCTGCAGGTGCAACGTATTCTGTAACTGAAGCAGAAATGACAGTTGGAAGTCAAGCTGATTATGTTGGTCATGTAACCTTATTAAGATAAATATAAAAACAGGGGAAGCCGAAAACCTGAAAAAGAGTAGGCAAATTTTTAAATTAAAATAGATAGGGAAAATGAAAACTAAAATTATATCCGTTCAAATGGCAATAATCATCTTCATTATACTTGTTCTGCAAGCTTGTGTCCCTACCAGTTCAACGCCTTTAGCTTCCGGTACGTTCAATGTAAATCAGACTGTAAAAACAGATGCTTATGAAATAAAAGACACAACTGTGGTGATTGCAGGAGATTCTATTGAGTTTATGCTCAGCCATATCAACCAGCATTTCATTGACTATGTTGTGTTGGGAATTAGTACAAGCTCAAACAGCTTTTCTCAATTACAAGTGCAAAAGCATTTTTATGATTATTCCATGAATGCATACGACCAAACCAATAATGTTCCTTCTTTATATAGCGTAAATACCATCAATGCAGGCGTACTCATTAATAATAGTTACACGGCAAATAATTGGATTGCCTTTCAGCCGATTGGTGGAAAATATGTTGGTCAAGCCACCTTATTTGTTAGTTCTGATGCATCGGAGAATATGTTCAATGGCGTCCGGTTCAATACGAATGAATATATCGTTTTACGCAAGCAAACAGGCAGTGTGTTTCAATATTACTGGATATTAGTACAGGCAAATGAAACCTCACCAGCATCAGGAATACATAGTGTCAAAATCTTAAATGGAAAAGTTCAATCCAACTCTATTACGACCGGGATATAATTTTAATAAACTTCAATCAATAAATTTCAATAACAATAAAAAAGAAAACATCATGAAAACAAAATATGTAAAATTATTCAGCCTCTTCCTTATTGCATTTATTTCATTTTTAAGCACCGGATGTGGCTCTTCTTCAACAGACCCGACACCTTGCAGTACAACAGGAACTTATTTTCAGGCTATATACAGCAATACAGCAACTGCTGCCGGAAATACGGATATGGTAACCTATGACTCCGAAATTCATGAATATTCCTTCCGGCTTTCCGCAAACAAAACGGTTTGCAGCGTGGGTTATCAAAGTCAGCCTGCCATTTCCAGTTTGCCATATACTATTGAACTTAGAGACAGCACTACCCATACTACTGTATTCAATATTTCCAGCACGTTCAGTTCATCGGCTACCAGTTATGTTTCTGTTCCATCTAATCCTGTACTTACAACCGGACATGTGTATACGCTAAAAAGAATCATTACCAGCTATGGTGGACTGATTACGAATACAGTAGGAAGAATGGCTATTTCCACCTCGTTCACGCCATTATCATTCCCAACCAGTTCAGGAGATATGAGCATTATTGGTTCAAAATATTATCAAAATGCTACGGCAGTAACCGATCTGGGTATTCCTTTTATCGATATCGTATTTAAATAATAATCACAATTCAAAATCAAAAAAAATGAAAAAGCTATCAAAATTTATCTTGTTGTTGCTTGTCGTATTTGCAGGCTTCAACATGCAGGCAAAGCCTGCCAAAGCAAAAACAGACAGCAGTACAACTAAAAACCATAGCCTAATGGTGTCAGCCAGGGCCGGTTACGATTTCCCTTGGTACTACAACAACACGCCTTATATCAAATACAAGGGCAACGTTACCGCGGGGATATCTGTAGATTATTACTGGAAGTGGATAGGTGCGGGTATTGACGTGGACTTTATCCGCAATAAACCCAAAAGCGTGTATCCGACCACTAATTTGCAAAATGCCGCACCTATACCTATCACCAATTTTACGAAATCTGAACAAAAAATTACGCGCGTTTTTTATGGCATTGGTCCAGACTTCAGATACTATACTAAAAACAAGAAATTTGTAGCAGAGTTGAATACGCGTGTGGGTTTGTCTTTAGTGAGAGGCGGAAGAACATTTTTACAAGAAACCACTACACTCTCTCAAGATGTACTGAATTTTCATGCAGGATATGACGACAAAAAAGCCTTGTCCGTAAAAGGTCAAGTTCGCTTATCGTATTTCTTCCACAAAAACATAGGTGTACACATTGGAAGTTATTATATGCGCCATTTTAATGTGGAAAACAAAATCGATCCGGCTTTAGGTATCGTTGCCATGTATCAGCCGGTAAGCAATGCCATTGTTCCGGGTATGAATACCTATAACGGTTTACCACAAGTCATCAAAAAACCATGCGATTGCGATATCGCATCGGTAGGCGTGTTTGCAGGCATTACCTATAATTTAGATTTTGGAAAAGGAAAAGAAAAATCGGGCAACCATACTTTGGTGGTAACTGCCAAAGACAAATATACCCATGAGTTATTACCCAATACAGTTGTATCTTTAAAAGACGTATCCGGCAATACGATACAAACTGCCACTACAGATGGCAAAGGTGTTGTACGTTTTGAAAATATCAAACCGGATAATTATAAAATAGAAGGTGCATTATATGACATTGCATTAGAAAACAACAGTGTTTCCAAAACTGAATTAGCAAACAAAAAAGTAACGGAAAAAGAAATCTTGTATGGCGACCGAAATTTCATTATCAAAGGAAGAGTATTTGAATGTAACTCTACCAAACCGATCGCGGGTATAAATGTGGTTTTGGAAAACAATGATTTAGCGTATAAAAAATCTACCATGACTGATCAGGACGGTAACTACATCCTACAATTGCCTGCCACAGGCACCTATAATTTATACGGCAAAAAAGCCAGTTATTTTTCGCAAGTGGAACGTGTAACTGCAGGAAATTATAACCGCGATAAAAACTTGTTCGTGAAATTAGAGATGTGTTCGGAATATGTGGATTGTGGTAAAGCCATCAAGCTTAATAATATTTTGTTTGATTTGGATAAATACGAAATCAAAGAAGCGGCAAAAGTGGAACTAAACAAACTGGTACGCTTTATGAAAGACAATCCGGATGTAAGAGTAGAGTTGAGCTCGCATACAGACTGTCGTGCAAGTACGGAATACAATCAAACTTTATCACAAAACCGTGCGAATGCATCCGTGGATTATATCGTATCACAAGGCATATCGAGAGACAGAATTATTGGAAAAGGCTATGGCGAAAGCAAACTGCTGAACAAATGTGCAGATGGCGTATCGTGTACAGAAGCCGAACATGCCATCAACCGTCGCACGGAAATGAAAGTGCTTTGCCCTGAAGGAAAATAATTAATCAAAAATCTAAAAAACAATTTTTATGAAAACGAATAATAATAACCAGACATTTTTATCACAGTTGCTAAAAATGGCTATCATACCCATTCTGTGTTTTATTGCAATTAGCATAACAACTATTTCTTGCACAAAAAACAAATGCAACTATAGCCCGGTTTGCACCGTACAAGATTCTGTAAATGTATCTACCGGATTAGATTCTGTTAGTTTGGTAGATCCTAACTGGATTGCATCGAGTAATCCATATCCATTAGGCACTCCAGTACTTGTAATTCCAGCTCATCCTGGATATGAGCCAACTCCAATTGCTGGTACAAATGCTGGTTGGATAAACATGACAGGAAGTGCTTGTTGTGCAAATATACTAGGTAATTATACTTATGAAACAACTTTTCCAATTGCACCTAATATTCTTAGTTTTTCATGCGATTTTGCAATAGCATACGATGATAGTTTAGTTTCATTGGAATTGGAAGACCCGAGTGGCAATATGATTCCTTTAACCGAACCAACACATACCGTTGCATTAGACAGATTAGGTACAAATATCGGTACAGTTTTCAATAACCCAGCTATTGGAACATGGAAGATAAAAGCCACAATAAAAACTGCAGATCATGGTACAGGTTTCTTATTAAGTGGTTATATCAAAAGAACCAAACCTTGCTAACGAAAAATCAGGGGAAGCCGAAAACCTGAAACAGAGTAGGCGTTTTTATTTCATTCTATTTTATTGTGAGTCTGTTTCAGAATAATCATTCTCGAAATAGTCTCTCTTTTTTATTTCATAAAAAATGAAATTGGACAGGATAAAAATTGTAATTAATTCTTAAGTGAGTGAATATTTATAGTCTTTTCTCTTATGCGGTTTGGATGATAGTTTTTACCACATAGCTGCATAGATTTCATTAGGATTAAGAATATGTTTAAGACAAAATGGAGATAAGAATAAGAATATACAGGAACGTCAAAGCGAACTATGTTTTAACTTGACTAGCAAAGCTGATTTACACCACACAACTCTTGATGATTAAAAATGAATGCTATGCTTTTATGTGGTTTAAACCGCACGAGGGCAAGCTATTCTTTATGCTTAATTTTTTCCAAATCATCCAAGGCTGCAGGGTAAATGGGCTTGCCAAATGAACTCTTGGTGTCTTTGTGGTAAGAAGCATACATGCGTCGTATGGATACCGCCAAGTCGTAATCGGAAGTATGCTGTAAATATTCGTAGGGCAAATTGAGATACGTGATAAATCGATCGTATTCATCTTCATCCAAATCTATAATATCATATGCATTGTACAGCCTGAATAAATCTTTAAGTACCATGCGTTTTCGTTCTTCAGTAACTAACTGGGAAACCACCCTTTTTTCTTTTTCTTTCTTGCTAATCAGTTCATACAAATAAGAAATGGGATTGAGCAGAGGACGTGCATCGGGATTGACATCCGTGTTTTCGACATGCAGCCTGTTGATTTCGGTTCTAATTTGCTGGTGCGTACGGATGGCATTTATTTGTACCTCGGAAAGTTCTATTGCCATGCGCTCCATTTTCACTACAACATAGTATTCGTTTTTAGCCACAGAATCTCTCAGCGTAAGCTTGGCTGCATTGAAATTTTTTCGAAGAAAAACCAGTGAATCTGTTATCAGCATAGTCGTGCTGAAAGAACCATCTTTAGAAGATGAAAAACCAAGCTGTTTGCGTCGGTTGGCAATATCTGTAAAAGGTAATGGATAGCCATTTTCGTCAACTACCTTTCCGGTTACTTTTATCTCATTTTGTGCTTGCGCAAATGAAGTAAATAACAACAATAGCGAGAGTATGAAATAAGCGTTCCGCATCACGTTTCAAATATACAATGTTATCGCAAAGCGAAAAAAGCGATTATGTTAATTTATGTTGAGAGAAAGCAGATAAAAACCTGTAATGTACATTTTTTGTATTATTTTTGATTTGTATATTGAATATCATGAAAAAACTATCCCTTAGCTTATTTATATTATACCATTGTATTTCCTTTGCCCAAACAAAGATGAAGACATTTTACGAGAGTAATCAGGAAATAAAACAAGTGCATGAAGAATATGAATACATCATCGTAAATGATCTGATTGTCAAAAACGGACAATTCACAGCATATGATCAATTTGGTGACTATTTGCAAATAGGAAATTACAGCCATGACAAAAAAACCGGGGAGTGGTTTTTTTATACCAATAACAAATTAGACTCCAGCGGCAGCTATCTGAATGATATGCCTGACGGCAAATGGAAATACTATACGGCATTTGAAAGACTGACAAAGGAAGGGACTTTCCGTGCGGGAGTTCGTGTTGGCAAATGGGATTTTTACAATTCCAGTGGAAATAAATCCTACACATATAATTATCTACCGGAAAGAACTGCAATTGAAGTCTATAATGAAAATTCAACAACGACGATTATAGGAGAATCTATAGAAAATGGCATTTTAAATGGCACATTTTATTACTATTATCCTGACGGACAACTGAGATGTAAAGTGGTCTATAAAAATTCTGCATTTACAGACAGCATTAAATCTTATTATAAAAATGGGTACAAATTATGTGTTGCCATTTATGATTCTTCAAGTATTAAAGAGAAAACTGTTTTCAATACGGATGGAAAAATCAATTATGAAATTCAACAATTAAAAGATGCTGTGTTTCTGTATAGATACTATTATCCAAATGGCAATAAAGAGTATGAAATCGAGAAGAATGATTCTGTATTTCACAGTTATTCGGCTTGGGATTTATCAGGTAGACCGCTAGACTGCGGGAATTACAAAGACGGAAACGGAAAATCGATACAATACAATCTGGGTATAAAAGATTTCGAAGCAAACTATAGTAATTATAAGCTGGATGGTGAATACATCACTTATTTCAGTAATGGCAATATAAAAAATAAGCAATTTTATAAGAATGGTGCAAAAGTCGGTATTTGGGAATACTATCTGGAAAACGGAAAACTGCAAGCATCAAAAGATATAGCTACCGGAATTATTACAAATTATAGTAAAGACAGATATGATGAATCCGTAGCAAAAACACTTAATTCCAAAGCCGAAGAAGATATAAGGCCATCTTACCCGGGAGGTGTTGTAAATCTCATGAAATATTTAAGTAAAAACATCATTTACCCAACCATTGCCAAAGAAAATGGACTAGAAGGGAAAGTAATTGCTAAATTCATGGTCAACCAAATAGGCAGTATAACTAATATAGAAATTTTAAAAGATGGTGTTGGTGGCGGATGTGCAGAAGAAGCAATCCGTGTGATTAAGAAAATGCCACTCTGGGAGCCCGGCTTTAATGATGGATTTCCGGTAAATGATTATTATATCCTTCCTATTGTTTTTAGATTAGCTAATTAGGAATATAGACAATACTGATAATTTGTATCATCCTGAGAAAATTTGACCAAATTTGGTTTTAGCCAAAACTTGGGCTACTAACTTGAGTTCGGGATAAAATAGTTGATTTTTTATATATAACCACCTCCTTTTAATTCCTCCTCCTTGTTAAGTTGGAGGAAAAAATGAGAAAT
>DAOQII010000112.1:0-7588 GCA_035339455.1 Chitinophagales bacterium | reverse complement strand
AGATATCGCCAAATTGAGAGAAGATATCATCCATGTTCATACCACCGCCATAACCGCCGCCACCGAAACCGCCACCCATGCCCTGATGACCAAAACGATCGTAACGTGCCCGTTTCTCTTCGTTGCACAACACATCATAAGCTTCGGCAGCTTCTTTAAATTTTTCTTCCGCCTCTTTACTTCCCGGGTTTCGGTCCGGATGATATTGTAAAGCTAGTTTGCGGTAAGCTTTCTTTATTTCATCGGCTGATGCTCCTTTTGAAACACCAAGTACTTCGTAATAATCGCGTTTGGACATGGTTGGTTATTGGTTAAATGTAATTTGTTACTGGTTAAATGTTGTGTGATATTGAATAAAAACGGACTGTTAGAGATATATTTCATGAATAAAAAAGCCCATTACTAACTACAATAATTTATTACAAACAATTATTTTCCTACTACTACCTTGGCATAGCGGATGATGGCATCATTCAATGTATAGCCGGCTTCCACTTCATCTACAATTTTGCCTTTTTGGTTGCTGTCTGCAACCGGAATTTCTGCAATAGCTTCATGGTATTCCACGTCAAATGGCTTCCCGATACTTTCTATCGATTTTAATCCTTTTTGTTGAAGTGTTTTCTGCAATTTGTCGAAAATGAGTTTAGCCCCCCCGGCATATGTTTCAATATTTTTATCAGCATCCAGAGTCTTGTTTGCTCGTTGTATATCGTCCAAAACTGGCAATAAATCTCTTACAATATCTTGTCCAGCTGTTTTTATCCATTCACGTTTTTCTTTGGCCTCGCGTTTTTTATAATTGTCAAATTCGGCAAAAAGACGCAAATATTTCTCTTTGCTGTCTTTTAGTTCTTCCTGTAATTTGCTTACGACAGCCTCAGCGTCATTTTGTTCAATATTATCCGACTGCTGCTGACTTTCTGACTGATTTTCAGTTCCCTGGGATTCTGGTGTAACTTGTTCGTTCTCAGTAGAGTTGTCATTTATTCCCTGTTTTTTATCTTTATTATTTACCATAAGTTACTATTTACTAAAAATCCTTTGGCAAAATACTTGCCAAAGGATAATTTAAGACAATTTGACACTAAATTTTATTTTGTTTTACTTTTAGTTGTTTTTGTTTTAGTCGTATTACTTGATTTAGCAGAAGCTAATCGTTTATTTAGTTGCTCTTCAATCAGATTATGAGGCGGGCGGATAGCAATAATATATCCGGTTTCGTCAATAAGGAAAGTACAAGGTATGGAGTTAATGCCATATTTTGCACCACCTGCCGAGTTCCATCCTTTAAGATCAGAAGCATGGTATGGCCATGTTAAGCCGTCTTGAGCAATGGCATTTGTCCATGCCTGTGTATTCATATCCAGCGAAAATGAGAAAACTGTAAAACCTTTAATGCCTTTAGCCCATTTTTGATCTTTGTATTTATTATACAATTGTACCACACCCGGGTTCGCCATACGGCAAGGGCGACACCAGGAAGCCCAAAAATCCAAAAGTACTACGTAGCCTTTAAGTGATGACAATGAAATGGGTTTGCCTTCCGGATTGTTAAAAGTAAGATCCGGTGCTTTAGTGCCTATAGCCGGGAATTGGGCATTGGCAAGAAAAAGCGTAAAAATTAAACAAGATAAAGTCAGTATTTTTTTCATTGTAATTAAGTTAATACACAAATATAGACAAATTTTATGCCTGAATTCAAGGCAAGATATAGTTTGGTCGTAAAGGCATGGGTTGCAGTAACACCGATTTGCCATTAGCCAGGGTTATTTCTATAGACTTGCCTGCGTTTTGACTAATCTTGAGCAACTGATATAATGCACAATTATCCATAAAATCACTGACATTTTGCTTGTTAATCTTTATAATCTCATCATCAATATGAAGGTCATTTATCTTTATGCTTTCGTTTGTCAAAATATTTATAATCCTACATTTTCCATACATCCAATACAAAGAAATGCCATAAAATAAAGATTGTCTATGGTAAGGCAATTTTCGTGCAGAAAGTATATATTCCTGGGTAGTAGTATTCAGTATGATATTGAATTTTCTGAATACCGGATTTCCAATACGTATCTCCTTTTCGTTAGCAGAAAACTCAAAACTTGAAGAGTCAATAAGTAGTTTGCCGGAAATCGAACATTTATTATTTGGCAAAATAAATGTAGAATCGAAGTCATCTAAACCCGAAAGCGAAATGCCGGTTTGACCATATTTTATAACAGCCTTTTTGCCGGAAAAAGCAGACAGGTAGGTATTGGGAAATAAAATCGTTTCATTGCTATATCCGAAATCAATATTTGCTCTTGCTTTCTTATTGCCGTAAAATTGTATTTCAGTATAATGTAAATTATTCAGATAAGTATAATAGGAGATAACGGTGCCACTTTGTTTGAAAGGAATTTTAGAAATAACTAATGTGGAGTCGTCAAAATTAAAATTCCAGTTTAGCTGGTTGATAATATCTGCACCTAAAAGTCCTGCAAAAGGTACTTGACACCCGGTAAGCAAATGATTCACTTTTATCTCTATAACAGACATATCCCGAAAGTGAAAAGACCCAATTTGTAATTGGGTTTTATGCAGTTTATTGTACATGCTTTTGCTGTTGGCATCAGTTATTTTTACATGCATGTTGTTTGCATCAGCAACACCAGTTTTAGACAGCCAAATACTATCGAGTGCTGATATTGATGCGCCATTGTCGAAAATCAGATACGATTCGAGTGAATCTGTTTTTATGGGGATTAAGATGAAATCGTTCCAAAATTTAAGTTTCAGCGTATCGTTAAATGAAATAAACTGCCTCGGGTTGTTTGATTTGCCGTGTTGTGTGGAAAATATGAATAATAAAGTCAGTAGCCAAGTTGCACGATTCAGCATAAAATTACTTTTTACCTAAAACAGTTGTATCTTGTTTTGAAGGCTGAAAGCCGGATAATTCAATACCATTCAACTCTTGTTTTATCTTGGCAACAAATGCTTCGTAAACAGGTAATTCTTCTTTCGGCATTTGCCGTACAACATTCAATTTCTCTTTAAGCGGGTCAACTTGTTCGCCGTTTTTCCAGAAACGATAACATACGTGCGGCCCGGTTGCCAACCCTGTGCTGCCCACATAGCCTATTACCTGACCTTGTTGTACACGAACCCCACTTCGCATTCCACGGGCAAATTTGCTCATGTGCAGGTATTGGGTTTCATACATTCGGTCGTGCCTTATTTTTACATAATTGCCATTGTATTGCTTAAACTCGCAAGCAGACACAATTCCACTTGCCGTGGCAACTATTGGAGAGCCTTGAGGCGCAGCAAAATCAGTACCTAAATGAGGTTTTACTTCTAATAAAATAGGGTGAAAACGTGTAAGATTGTATCGGGAAACAATAGCTCCGCCTTTTTGTAATGGCGATTTCAGGAATGCCACTTTAAGGTATTTCCCTTTATCATCTACGTATTGCCAGCTGCTGTCATCTTCCAAAAAATAATCGATAGCATAGTAACTTCGTTTTTTTTGTTTTACGGCAACTGCTTTTAAATGCCCCAAGTCAATAAACTGCCCATTGATACTACATTGGTCATAAATAAACTGCAAGGTGTCATTTTTTCTGACCTGGCTTAAAGAAAAACGAGAGCCAAATGCCTGATTGATTTTATCCATCAGTTTGATGTCAATATTATTTTCTTTAAATGTTTTTTGTACGGATGATGTAATAACAGCATTGAGCTTAATCTCGAGTGTGTCTATGTTTTTTTCAAATAATCGGATATGCAGTGGTGTGAAATAGGTGGTTTTTTTACGTTTGTTTTTCTTTTTGCCACTTGCTACGGCTGGGATTTCCAATTCAATTTTTGTCGTATCTGTGCAGTCGGTGATGATATATTCGAAATCAGAAATTTTAAAAATCAGGAATTTCAAGGGTTTTATTTCATCATTTTCATCTGCAATGATGAAGTATTTTTGTTTTGGTTTGATATTCTTAAAATCATAGTATTCTCCGGCTTCTTCCATAAACTGGTCATATTGCATGCTACTGAGTTTATATTGCCGGAAGAGTTTTTGTAAGTTATCTCTTTTGCCAAATTCTTTTTCCAAAATGCTCATCGTATCGACCTCAATATCTAAAAAGTAGCATTTGTTGGTGTCGGTGCAATAATATTCCTGTATTGCTGCGGTGTCTTTCAGCGGATTTTTTTCAGCATTAAATGTTGTTTTCTTTTCCTGCTTGCAAGAGTAAAAGACAAAAAGCACGCTTAGAAAAACGAAATATTTTTTTAGATAAAGCAAGATAGTTTTGTTGTTACGAGGTGCAAATATACGTAAATACGCAGTGTTTCTACATAATAAAATAGCTAAGAAATACTAAAATAGTTAGTCAATTCGCTTCAACTCATAGATCCATGTCCTGGCTAAAATAAATGTCGGAGGCGCACAATCTGTATGATTACTTGGACCCATATTGGCCAGTTCTACATTTCCCCCTCTCGACAGAAAAGTATTCACGGCACATGTTGCATTGTCATAAAATACATTATCATCTCCCTCACAATGATAGAATCTGGTTGGTACGTGTGGTGTCCAGTCATCTATCAAATCATAAGTACGCAGGGTAGACCGAATTAAATCATTTGGATTATTTCTGGCAGAGTTTTTTACAGAGTCTTTTACGATGTTGCTGATATAGTAAGGGAAACGGGCATTGGCATAGCTTTCTGAATATTGTCCATTGATTATAGCCGGTATCAGTGAATCATAAGGCTTTTTGAAAATTGTACTATAAGCAACCATACCTCTGGTAGCTTCATAAACGCTTACTGCGATATAAGGTAAATAAAATGGATTGGGATAATATACCGAATCTATCATAACATCAAATTGAGAAGTGCGGCTAAGGCAATAAGGCCCTGCCATGGGTGCAGATGCCGTCAAGGTAAACTCACGGTTGTATTTTGTTTCTATATCGCGCTGTGCAGCCAACGTAGCATGTCCGCCTTGAGAATATCCGAAAATAAAAACTTGCCCATTCAGTTGTGTATGGTGCAAATCTGCATTCAGGTATCTGGCAGCCCGAAGAATATCTATTACAGAATTTGATTCTTCAGTCGGATTCAGATATTTGTGCAGACCATCGCCTGTGCCCATGCCTAAGTAGTCGGGCATGCAGCACAAAATTCCACCCTCGGCTGCCAGTACGGCATTTACCAGATATTCTTGCCCGGGGTGCAAAGATGAAACATTGGTTTTTTTCAGTGCAGTTCCGTGTTGAAAGCTGCTTAATGCCACTTTGTTGTTTGGCAGATGAGGAAAGATGATGACGCCGCTGGCTTTTACGGTGTCGTCAAATACATTTAATGATTTATATTCTACGCGGTAAGCAGAAATGGTGTAATTTAAGTGAATGAGTGAAGATAGACCAGCACCTAAACTATTCAGTCGGGTACTTAGTGTAGCTGTATCGAGCGTTTCTATTAATTCGTAGGAAATAATTTGTCCACGCGAGCCAATATCATAACCATAGGAAGTAAAACTGTTGTTATCTTTTTTGCAGGAAGAT
Organism: Chitinophagales bacterium; assembly: GCA_035339455.1. Taxonomy (GTDB): domain Bacteria; phylum Bacteroidota; class Bacteroidia; order Chitinophagales; family JADIYW01; genus JADJSS01. The sequence continues at coordinate 2,027 of DAOQII010000112.1, read as the reverse complement.
AGGACGGAGAAAAGCAAGAGGATAAAAATTAAAACGACATTGTTTTTCATTGTTTTGCAGATTATTTGTTTAAAGGTATAAAAATAAACTAATTAATTTTACAAAAAATTAAGCAGCTTTCTTATAATCAATGTGTTATGTAGATATATTTTATTTGGATGAACTCAAACTCATGATGAAGTTCAGGTGATTTTTTGAGTACAATCCTTTATCGATATCACAAAATGTTGCTGTATGAATTTTATCTTATTTGGTTGCAGAACTTTTGTTTTTACAAAAAAAGCGTATATTTGCACTCCGTTAGATTTTAACGGAAAAGGTGCGGTAGCTCAGTCGGTAGAGCAAAGGACTGAAAATCCTTGTGTCGGCGGTTCGATCCCGCCCCACACCACAAAAGACTGCTTAAGGCAGTCTTTTTTCTTATAAATTAAAATGCATTTTGTTTACATAATTTATAGCGTAAAATCTGATAAATATTATATAGGCGAAACAAGCTGTCTGGAAGAGCGATTGTTGCAGCATAATAAGGGATATTTTAAGAATGCATATACTAAAATAAGCAGTGATTGGGAGCTTAAAGCAGCCTTTAAAGTCGATAACTGTACTTCCGCCAGAACAGTAGAACGATACTTGAAATCCAAGAAATCAAGAATCTATCTGGAAAAATTGATAGCTGAGGAAGCATTTAAAATAAATTTTAAGAAAGATGTGTTAGAAAAATTTGGCATTGATATAAAATGTTGAAAATCCTTGTGTCGGCGTCCCGATAAATTTATGATTTATCGGGACGATCCCGCCCCACACCACAAAAGACTGCTTAAGGCAGTCTTTTTTATATTAAGAACACTTGAACTATTATTTTAGTTGTTTTTTCAATTCTTCTTTGCTTGGCAGGTATAGTTTATATTCTTTGGCAAATATCTGTTTATTGTTTTCAGGTAAGGTAAATTCTACTACCGTTTTGTTTTCTTCTTTACACAATATAATGCCGATAGTAGGCAGTTCGTCCTTAGTTTTTACTTTTCGGTCGTAATAGTTTACATACATCTGCATTTGCCCAATATCCTGATGCGTAAGTCTTCCTATTTTTAAATCGAATAAAACAAAACACTTTAGCAGTCTATTATAAAATACTAAATCAACATAATAGCTGTCGCCTTCAAATGTAAATCGTTTCTGTCGTACTTCAAACAAAAATCCTTTTCCTAATTCTAACATAAAATGTTCTAACTTAGATATGATGGCTGTTTCCAAATCGCTTTCAGAATAGCGTTCATCTTCTTTAAAACCTAAGAACTCTAATACATAAGGTTGTTTTAAGGCATCAGTTGGTTGTTCAATGTTTTGTCCTTTTGTGGCTAATTTCTTTACGCCTTTCTTATCTCTGCTTAATGCCAATCGTTCAAATAAAGATGATTGATATTGTCGTTGTAATTCTCGTACACTCCAGTTGTTCTGTATGGCTTCTATTTCATAGAATGTTCGTTCTTTTTTGTTGTCTATTTTTATAAGTTGTACATAGTGTGACCAACTTAATCTAAAGGCATTTGCAAAATCCGTAATGTTGTTGAATTTCCGAGACGTTGTCTCGGATTTTTGAATAGCAGATTTCCGAGATGCTGATTCGGAAATTTGTGAGTAGGATAAATAAAACTTTCGCATTAACTCCAAATTGTCTGTCGAATACCCTTTGCCATATTCTTTGGTTAATGCAATACTAAGATTGCTGAGGGTTTGTTGTGCGTAAGCTGCACGTTTAGTGCCTTGTTGTTCATCCTCTACAATCATACGTCCTACATGATAATACGTAAATACTATTACAGAGTTTACATTGCGTACTACTTGCTTCTTGGCTTCATCAATAAGCTGTTTTACGGAAGTAAATAATTGTTTATTGGAAATGCTTTTGCTCATACTTGTATAGGTTAAAGATAGCCTAAGTTCAAGTGTTAAATGCAATTTTTTGGAGGCATAAATCAACATTTTTTCAAAACAGAGAGGAGGTTATCCTCCCTGCTCTGAATGGA
>DAOQII010000111.1:0-7589 GCA_035339455.1 Chitinophagales bacterium | reverse complement strand
GCCACAGCCAGTTTAGTGGTGATGGGTTGTATTATGATGCGCAAATGCCATTTGAATACTTGTCCGGTGGGCATAGCCACGCAAAATACATTATTACGCGGTCGTTTTACCGGAGATCCGCAGCATGTCATCAATTTCTTTACGTTTGTTGCACAAGATTTAAGAACATGGATGGCGAAACTCGGTTTCAGAACGGTGAATGAAATGGTAGGGCAGCAAAATTTATTGAAAACAAAAGATAATATCACCCATTGGAAATATAAACACCTGGATTTAAGCCCGGTTATCAATCAGCCGGCTGTAGGTAATGAAGTCGGATTGCATAAACTTATGGAACAAGCCCATCCTAAACATGATCAGATTTTGGATTTGAAATTGATAAAAGCCGCCGAAAAGAGCTTAGAGGAAATGCTACCAACGACTGCAGCTTATCCGATTATCAATACGGACAGAACAGTAGGAGCGATGTTGAGTTATGAAATTTCCAGTAAATACAAAGGTGATGGATTGCCGGAAGATACTATACATATCAAATTTACCGGAAGTGCCGGACAAAGTTTCGGTGCATTTGCTGCTCCCGGAATAAAATTCGAGCTGGAAGGCGAAGCCAACGACTATTTCGGAAAGGGATTAAGTGGAGGTAAATTAATCATTTATCCATCAGCTAAAGCTACTTTTAAAGCCAGTGAAAATATCATCATTGGCAATGTGGCATTTTATGGTGCAACGAGTGGATCGGCGTATATCCGCGGTATGGCAGGAGAGCGTTTTTGTGTGCGCAATTCGGGAGCTACTGCAATAGTTGAAGGTATCGGCGATCATGGTTGCGAATATATGACCGGAGGATTGGCGATTATTTTGGGTAAAACAGGTAGAAATTTTGCAGCCGGTATGAGCGGCGGTATGGCTTATGTTTATGATATCGAAAAAACATTTGCAAAAAATGTGAACATGGAAATGGTGGAACTCGACCCCATGGAACAAGAGGATTTGGATAAACTACGTAATCATTTGGAAAAACATCTTGCATATACCAACAGTACAACTGCAAAAGATATTTTAGATAATTGGGAGATTACCTCCGGCTATTTTGTAAAAGTAATGCCATCTGATTATAAATTGGTTTTACAGGAAAAAAAAGCAAAAAAAGAATTGATTAATTAGATGAAAGGTAAATTGTGAAAAGTAATAAGTTGTAAGTAGAAAGTATGCAGTTTTAACTTGTTATAACGAAATAGATAATTCAAAATTTAACATTCAAAATTTAACATTCAACATTTAGATATGGGTAAGCCTACAGGATTTTTAGAATACACACGCGAACTTCCGAAATATAAAAAACCGGAAATCCGTATTAATGATTATCAGGAATTTTATGAAACTTTTCCGGAGGAAAGTTTAAATCATCAGGCGGCACGCTGCATGGATTGCGGAGTACCATTTTGCCATTCCGGCTGTCCGCTTGGTAATATAATTCCTGAATTTAATGATGCTGTTTTTAAAAAAGAATGGCAAATGGCCTTGGACATTCTGTTGTCAACAAATAATTTCCCGGAGTTTACCGGAAGAATTTGTCCGGCTCCGTGTGAGTCTGCTTGCGTTTTGGGTATCAACCAACCGCCAGTAACTATAGAGAATATTGAAAAATCAATAATAGAAAAAGCATTCGAGCTTAATTTAATAAAGGCTAACCCGCCGGAAGATAGAACAGGAAAAAGTGTGGCTGTTGTTGGATCCGGTCCATCAGGTTTGGCTTGTGCGGCACAGTTGAATAAAGCAGGACATGCAGTTACAGTTTTTGAACGTGCAGACCGTATTGGTGGTTTGTTGCGCTATGGTATTCCCGATTTTAAGCTGGATAAAAATATCGTGCAGCGTCGTGTAGATTTGATGAAAGAAGAAGGTATTGTTTTCAGGATGAATGCAAATGTCGGTGTAAACGTAACCATTGATGAATTGAACGAATTTGATGCAATCGTACTTTGCGGAGGCTCAACTGTTGCCCGTGATTTACCTATTCCGGGCAGAGCATTCAAAGGCATTTATCCGGCTATGGAATTTTTATCTCAGCAAAACAAACGTGTTGCAAATATCGAAACAAAAGCTGATCACAGGGGAGAAGTATATGAAAACGGAGATATTTGGGCAACCGATAAGCATGTGATTGTAATTGGCGGCGGTGATACCGGATCAGATTGTGTGGGTACATCAAATCGTCATGGAGCAAAATCTGTAACACAGCTCGAATTACTGTCAAAACCTCCTGCAGAGCGTGATGAAAGTACGCCCTGGCCACTTTGGCCGATGATGTTGCGTACGTCCAGCTCTCACGAGGAAGGCTGTACCCGTGAATGGTCAATTTTGACAAAAGCCTTCATTGGAGATGAAAAAGGCAATGTAACCGGATTAAAAATTGTAGAAATCGAATGGAAAACAGTGGACGGCAAGCCTCAGTTTGTGGAAAAACCGGAAACTGAGCGAATTTTACCTTGCGATTTGGCATTTCTGGCTATGGGATTTTTACATCCACAATATGAAGGATTATTGCAACAGCTTGATATAGAGGTGGATAGTAGAGGAAACGTGAAAGATAATGACTACAAAACTAATAAGAGTAAAGTTTTTACAGCCGGAGATATGCGCAGAGGACAAAGTTTAGTAGTTTGGGCCATCAGCGAGGGGCGGGAGTGTGCACGCAGTGTGGATATATTTTTAATGGGAGAAAGTAGTTTGGAAGCTAAAGATATGTCATCTTTACAAGTATAAACAAGTAAAAAGATACAAGTCGTTTGGAATTTGCTGTTTTCTTTGCGACTTTTTTCCCGGCAGAAATGCCGGGATTTTTTTTGCGGTTGGATTAGGATATAATTCGGACTAAAACACTCTCAAACTGCTCACGGTAGAAGCATAGCCACCCCATACGCCTAAGGCACCGTTTACATTAGATTTTACATAGACAAAACTGCCAAATGGATTGCCATTGCTGCTTCGGTTGGCTTCGAGTGTGCGCCAGAAATCATAGTGCGGTTTATCTATACTCATTAATTTTACCGTGCATACCGAATCGGAAATATTCCAATAGCCGGAAGTGTTGAAATTCGTACCGGCTTGTGCTCCGAATCCATGTCCTTTGGGAATGAAAATTTTAAAAGTTAACCCGTTTATAAAAGCATCGTCAAAAACAGATTGGTCGCTGACCAACCAGGCCTCATCGTCAGCTCTGGTGAAATAGCGGTAGAAATTTCCTTGCATAGCCGGCTCGCGCAATCGCCCGTACAATTGAAAAAAGGAATCAGCATAGGCAGCATTCGGATGAGGCTCTATCCACAAAGAATCGAAAGTTACCGGCTGTGGTATGGTAGTGGTTGATGTAATTTGCTTACCGTCATATTGAATCAGTAAATCATATTGCTTGCCGAATTCTCCCGTAAATAAACTGTCTGCTATTGAAACCGTATATATAATTATTGGAGGAAAGTCAGCAGCTGAGGAAATATTTAACCCGAATTGCTGAGCTAATGGAATTACAACAGAATCGGGTAAGGCTTGCAAAAGGGCTCCATTGTATTCTTGCAATTGTATCGTATCGCCATCTGTAATTATTTTCACATCTGCCCCGCTGATAAAATAGGAGGCAATATTATTCAGATTCAGGTTGCTGAAAAATGCAGAGTTTTTCGTCAGCATAACATATGGCGGTATGCCGTTTTCAATATGTCCTTCCACCACGACTGCATTCTGCGGATCTTTCAAATTTAAATTGATTTCCTTTTCGCAAGCAAAAAGGAAAATACTGAAAGAAAAAATTATAAAGATATAAATGTATCTCAAGAGCTCAATTTTAGCTTAGCTAAAATAATGATTTGACTCTTACTAAATGTAAAAATTAAAAAAATTAATTAAAATTAATCCCATTTTTCAGCTTCTTCACTTTTTTGCTCAGATGAATCTTTTTGTTCTTCATCTGAATTTTGATGATGTTCCTCGGGATAGTCATTGTATTCGTGTTGTGGAGCATCAAAATCATAATCAGGTAATAATTCAGTTTTGATATGATCAACTGTTTCTTCCAGTGCCTGTATAAATTTCATAAAATCTTCTTTGTAAATAAAGATTTTGTGACGGTCATAAGTTTCTTCGTTGAATCTTTTTTTGCTTTCTGTGATAGTCAGATAATAGTCATTTCCTTTTGTTGTTCTTACATCAAAAAAGTAAGTTCTTCTTTTCCCGGCGCGCACTTTTTTAGAATAAACACCGTTTTTGTCAAAGTTTTTTTCGTTCTCCACTTTATTCTATTTTAATTGTTTCAAAATTAATTGAATTGAAAAAAAATGCCTTTTTTTTTAATGCACAATTCCAAAGAGTGTGAATAACTGCTTAATTGTTTCCTTCTAGCATTTGTAATTGATATAAGTCATAATATACACCTTTCTTTTGCATTAATTCTTCATGAGTTCCCTGCTCAGCAATTTGCCCTTCGTCGAGTACTAGGATTTTGTCAAAATGCATAATGGAAAACAAACGATGAGTAATAAAAAAAACTGTTTTATCAGCTAATGAATGATTGAGATTATCCAGGATAATTTTTTCTGTTTTAGCATCTACCGCCGACAAGCAATCATCTAAAATAATGACATCTGCATCACCTGCCAATGAACGGGCAATAGATATGCGCTGTTTTTGCCCGCCCGATAACATGACACCTCGCTCGCCTATGGTAGTTTCAAATTTCTTAGGTAAGTCCATAATGTCATGATAGACGTGCGTAATTTTAGTGAGCGATTCCAGTTCATGCTTTACTCCCGACTCAATACCTGGTTCATTTTTTTCAAAAAGAGAGGAGTCGTTTTCTCCAAATAAAATATTGTTTTTTATCGTGTCAGAAAATAAAAAGACATCTTGTGGGGTATAGCCTAATCTTGAGCGATAGACTTTCAAATCTAAGTTTTGGATGGGTAAATTGTTTATAGATATTTCTCCCGATGTAGCATCATACGTGCGTAACAATAATTCGGCAAGGGTAGATTTTCCGCTGCCTGTTTTGCCCACTATAGCAATTTTTTCTTTATGGGCTACTTCAAAACCCACATCCCTTAATGCCTCAATTTGTGTATTGGTATATGTAAATGATACGTTTTTAAATGCAATATGTTTTATTTGATGGATGGGCAGTTTTTCTGTTTCTGTAATTTGCTGATGGCTATCCATAAATTGATTAATTCTTTTTTGCGAAGCAATAGCCCGTTGTATCAATGAAACACACCAGCCTAAGGAGGCTACAGGCCAAGTGAGCATGTTGATGTAAAAAATAAATTCTGCAATATTTCCGGTCGTGAAATTGCCTTTGTTCACCTCCATGCCTCCTACATAAACTACGATAATGGTACTTAATCCAATCAAAAACAACATTAAAGGAGCAAAGAAAGACTCCACTTTTGCCAATGAAATATTATCTTCTTTATAACCTAAGCTTTTGGCATAAAACTCGTCCTCTACTTGTTTATTCAACGCAAAAGACTGAATAACTCTTATACCTGAAAAAACTTCTTGGGCCTCGGTAGTCAATCCGGACAAAGCAATAGAAATGCGCTCACTCTTTTTATTGATAATATCACTTACTTTATAAATGGAAAATGCCAATACCGGAAGCGGTAATAATACGAGGAAACTCAGATATGCATTTATGGAAAACATGGTATAAATCACCATGCTGAATAAGGCAATTAAATTGATGATATACATTATTGCCGGCCCGACATACATGCGTACTCTTGAGACATCTTCGCTGATGCGGCTCATTAAATCTCCTGTGTTATTTTGTTTGTAAAACTCGGTGCTTAGCGTTTGGTAATGTTTGTAAATGTCATTTTTTTGGTCATATTCTACTTTGCGCGACATGACAATTAATGTTTGCCGCATGAAAAACATCAGCAAGCCTTTAATCAGTGAGGTAATCAAAATGATTCCTGAAAAATAAATCACTAATTTGAAAAAGGCAGATTCAAACAAAGCTGACAAGCTGAGTGAATGTATCGTATTGTATATTGTCAGATTTTCTTTTACGGCATCTACGGCATAGCGGATATATACCGGAGTATACAAACCAAAGACATTGGAGAGCAGTACAAATAAGATGCCACCGAAAAACAATCCTTTGTATCGGGCAATATATCGGTTTATGGAAGCAAGCTCTTTCACCTGTCTAAAGATAATCAGCTTTAGCCGAACGAGCTGACTATAAATATTAATTATAGCTTAAAAAAGCTTGGACTCTTAATTTTATTATCTTTGCCGACTAAATGTTCCTTATTTTATGATAACCAGAAGAAGTGTTCGTACCAAAGCCATGCAATATATTTATGCATTTGAAACGGCTCAAACCGATGATATAAGTGCTTACGAACAAAACCTGCTGAAAAGTATTCAGTCAGTAAAGGAACAATATCTGTTTGTTTTGTTTTATCTCCGCGAGGTAGCCAACTATGTGGAAACAGATGCGAAAATAAAATCAGGGAAATTCATTAAAACTGAAAAAGATAAAAATTTCAATACGAAATTACTGAGCAATATTTTGGTGCAATATCTCAATAATGATACTGCATTTTTAAATGAACTCAAAAAACACAAAACAAGTCAACTTGCAGATGAAGAATTAATCAGGGATTTGTATAAATCATTTATTTCTGCTCCAGAGTATCAAGATTACCTGAATCTGTCAACTGAGTTTGATCTAGAGGAAGATAAAAAAATTATATCTTTTTTGCTCAAAGATATTTTACTGCAAAACGAGGCATTTATGCAGTTTGCAGAAGATAATTTCGTGAACTGGTACGATGATGGCGAACTGGTGCTCGAGTCGGTTGATGAAGTTATCTTTAAAAGTAAAACCGATTTAAAACTTCATTTGAACAAGGAAAAATTAAACGAAAAATTTGACGAGTTGACAAAATTCGGAAGAGACCTCTTTCGCTATACGATAGAACATAAAAAAGAATACTGGAAACTGATTGAACCTAAATTAAAAAACTGGGATGCCGATCGTTTGGCCGTAGTGGATATGATTTTGATGCGCATGGCTTTGACAGAATTTTTTAATTTTCCAAGTATTCCTTTGAAAGTCAGCATCAATGAATACCTCGATATTGCCAAAGAATATTCTACACCCAAAAGCAAAGATTTTATCAATGGCGTATTAGATTCACTCATGCGCGAACTGAAAGACAGCGGCAAAATTCAAAAAACAGGCAGAGGTTTAATTTGATATTTCTAACAATCTGTTTTTTCAAGCTTTAGCCAATTGCTTATTTCCGTTTGGAAAAGAATTTCTAAACATCTTTTTAATCACAGAAACATATTGTTTAGACATGGATGCCGTGTTGTAAGGGATATTATACTTTTGACAAATAACTTGAACTTCTTTTGACAAAGCTTCGTATCTCGAAGAAGGTATATCAGGAAATAAATGATGTTCTACCTGGAAACTTAAATGACCACTCATAATATGCATCAGTCTCGAACCTGAAAAATTACACGAACCCAAAATTTGTCTGTAATACCATTGTCCTTTGGATTCATTGATGCATTCTGAC
>DAOQII010000110.1:0-7593 GCA_035339455.1 Chitinophagales bacterium | reverse complement strand
AAAGAGGCGAGTTGCCAATGATGCCGAAGCGTTGTTTTATTGATTGAAGTTCCACGAGGATAATTTGAAAATTAGATAATTTGAAAATTAGATAATTTGAAAATGAGGTAATTTGAAAATGAGCTGTTAAGTAATTAGTTTGTATTTTCTTTAATAGTGTATTAAATATTATATTAATACCAATTACCTAACTCACCACCTTTCCTATCAAAGTAGCTCCTGTAGCTTTTTCTATCAGCACATTTACATATTCTCCAATTTTATAGTGTTCACGAGGGAAAACGACCATTTTATTCTGTGATGTTCTGCCTGAAAATTCATCTTCACTTTTCTTTGATGTTTTTTCTATCAATACTTTAAAGACTTTTCCTACATCTTGCTGATTGTTTTCGATAGAATGTTTGTTTTGCAAATTGATGATTTCATTTAAACGACGTTTTTTGGTTTCCAAATCTACATCATCTTTAAATTTTCGAGCTGCCAAAGTACCGGGTCTTTCCGAATAAAAGAACATGTAGCTCATATCAAATTTTACATAGTCCATCAGGCTTAGTGTGTCTTCGTGTTCTTCTTCCGTTTCACCGCAAAATCCTGCAATCATATCTGAAGACAAGCCACAACCCGGGATGATGCGTTTTATCGCATCTACTCTGTCTAAATACCATTCACGAGTATAGGTGCGGTTCATGCGCTCCAGACATGCTGTATTCCCGCTTTGTACCGGAAGATGGATATACTTACATATATTTTCATGCTTCGCCATAGTTTCTAAAACTTCATCTGTAATGTCTTTTGGATGTGAAGTAGAAAAACGTACTCTCAAATCAGGATGAACGGAGGCTGTTTTTTCTAAAAGCTGAGCAAAATTTGTAATAATTTCAGTTTCCTTATTTTCATTGTTACTTTCACCTTTCCATTTGTAACTATCTACATTCTGTCCAAGTAAGGTAACTTCTCGATAGCCTTTTTCAAATAAATCTCTGGCTTCTTTTACTATTGATTCAGGATTTCTGCTACGCTCTCTGCCACGTGTAAATGGCACCACACAAAACGAACACATATTATCGCAACCCCGCATGATAGATATAAATGCTGTTACCCCGTTTTTGTCCAAGCGAACCGGAGAGATATCCGCATATGTTTCTTCCCTGCTCAATAATACATTTACTGCTTTTTGCCCATTTTCGGCTTCGGCTAAAAGTTCGGGCAAACTGCGATAAGCATCCGGACCTACCACGAGATCAACCAAATGTTCTTCTTCCAGTAGTTTTGATTTCAAGCGCTCTGCCATACAGCCTAAAATGCCGATTAGTAAACCCGGCTTTTGAGATTTAAGATCGTTAATGGAATTAAGCCGGTTTCTAACCGTCTGTTCTGCTTTCTCACGGATAGAACACGTATTGAGCAATACCAAATCAGCATCAAAGATATTGGTTGTAAGCGAATAACCTTGGTTGGCTAAAATTGAAGCTACAATCTCGCTGTCTGAAAAGTTCATTTGACAGCCGTAGCTTTCAATATAAAAATGCTTGTTGTTTCTGAGCTCCGTTTCTTGCAGTGACACATCCAAAGCTTCACCCTGACGTGCCTCGTCGTGCTTTTTGTTTTCGATATAATCTAACAGTTCGTTGGACATTGGTAGTCTGGTTATTGGTTAATTGGTCATTAATAGTTATGAAGAATTATATTTTTATTTATAAAATATTAAATTATTTAACTTGTAAACTCTTTAACTCTTCTCTCTTTCGCAAAGATACAAAAAATCAGTTACTGCCAATTTGGCATTTAGTTAAAATCCGCTATTTTCAGTATTTTTGCAGATATGACGCACGAAGAAAAAAAGCAATTACTTCAACAAAAAAACGCAGACGCGTTACTTGGTGGTGGAAAAAACAGGATAGAGGCTCAACATAAAAAAGGCAAATTGACTGCCCGTGAACGAATAGAATTATTAGTTGATAAAAATTCGTTTCAAGAGTTGGGTAAGTTGGTAACGCATAGAGCTACAGATTTTGGTATTGATAAAGAAAATTATTTAGGGGATGGTGTAGTAACGGGTTTTGGCACTATAAATGGCAGATTGGTTTATATTTTCTCCCAGGATTTTACTGTTTTCGGTGGTTCTTTATCTGAAACACATGCTGAAAAAATTTGCAAAATCATGGATTTGGCTGCCAAAGTAGGTGCGCCCTTAATTGGATTAAATGATTCTGGTGGTGCCCGTATTCAGGAAGGCGTAGTATCATTAGGAGGATATGCTGACATATTTCATCGCAATGTGCAATTTTCCGGTGTCATCCCGCAACTTTCAGCAATCATGGGGCCTTGTGCAGGAGGAGCAGTTTATTCCCCGGCCATGACAGATTTCACGTTGATGGTAGAAAATACATCCTACATGTTTGTTACAGGTCCGAACGTTGTAAAAACCGTTACGCACGAAGAAGTAAGTTCTGAAGAGTTGGGAGGAGCAATGACGCACGCTTCAAAAAGCGGTGTTACGCATTTCACGGCAAAAAATGAAGTAGAATGTATCGAACAAATTAAAAAGTTGTTGAGCTATTTGCCACAAAATTGTGAAGACCGTGCGCCTAATTATCCTTATCAGTCTGAACAACCAGAAATTCGGGAAAAATTAATAAACATTTTACCTCAAAATCCCAATCAGCCTTATGATATGCGTGATGTAATAGAGGCTGTTTCTGATGAAAATTCATTTCTTGAAGTGCATAAAAATTTTGCAGAAAATATCGTGGTGGGCTTCGCGCGCATTGCAGGAAGAAGCATTGGCATTGTAGCCAATCAGCCAGCTTATTTAGCCGGAGTGCTCGATATCAACAGCAGCAGGAAAGGAGCACGATTTACCCGTTTTTGCGATGCTTTCAACATCCCTTTATTGGTTTTTGTTGACGTTCCCGGTTTTTTACCCGGTACTGATCAGGAATGGAATGGCATCATTGTAAATGGGGCGAAATTGTTATATGCATTAAGTGAAGCAACAGTTCCGAAAGTTACAGTTATTACAAGAAAGGCATATGGTGGAGCTTATGATGTAATGAACTCCAAGCATATTGGTGCAGATATGAACTATGCCTGGCCCACGGCAGAAATTGCAGTAATGGGACCAAAGGGTGCGGCAGAAATTATTTTCAAACATGAAATTGCAAAGGCGGAAAATCCGGAGCAAAAATTACAGGAAAAAATAGACGAATATACCGACACCTTTGCTAATCCATATAAAGCTGCAGCCCGCGGTTTTATTGATGAAGTAATTCTACCCGAAGAAACGAGACTTAAATTGATTCATGCATTTTCCATGCTGGAAAACAAAGTAGTTCAATCTCCTAAAAAGAAACACGGGAATATTCCTTTATAAGTTAATTTATATAGAAACACTTTCCAACATTTTCTTTAATACAATTTGCGCACTCCAAACTCGATTGCTTGCTTGCTGAACGACAAGTGAGTTTGGTGAATCTAAAACCGCATCCGCTACCTCTACATTACGTCGTGTTGGCAAACAATGCATGAAACGGGCATCATTAGTCAATTGCATTTTTTTTGCATCAATTATCCAGTCGTTATGATTGTCTAAAATTTTCCCGTAATCCGAATATGAACTCCAGTTTTTTGCATAAATAAAATCAGCATTCTCAAATGCTCGTACCTGATTATATTCAATTACTGCATTTTGAGTAAATTTTTCATTTAATTCATATCCTTTCGGGTGAGTAATAATCAATTCCACATCCGCCTGATTCATCCATTCGGCAAATGAGTTGGATACGCATTGCGGCAAAGGTTTGATATGAGGTGCCCACGACAATACAATCTTCGGTTTCGGTTTTGTCGTATTTTCTCGAATGGTAATTAAGTCGGCTAATGATTGCAAGGGATGCACAGTAGCACTTTCCATATTCAACAAGGGGACATCGATATTTTCCAAAAATTTATGCAAAACAAATTCCGAGTAGTCTTTTGCTTTATCGGTTAATGTAGGAAAGGAGCGCAATCCTATGATATCTGCGTATTTTGAAATGACAGCTGCACCTTCCTTAATATGTTCTACAGAATTTCCATTCATTATCGCACCATCTTCAAACTCCATATTCCATGAATCCTGACCCACGTTTAATACAATCACGTTCATACCCAAATTCTGTGCTGCTTTTTGTGTAGAAATTCTGGTGCGCATTGATGCATTCATAAAGAGTAATACCAGCGTCTTATTTTCGCCTAAATATTTATGAGCATAAGGATTCGATTTTAGAGTTATTGCATCTTTAGCCAATTGCTCTACATCCTGTACATCATTTACGGATAAGAAATTTTGCATTACTTATTAATTTGTGAATGAAATTATAAAATTATACAACGACTTCATGTCAAAAAATCACTAAGATTTTTACGAATTCTCAATAAGAACTGCCAAATTCTCATTTATTTTTAGTAAATAAAAAAAGCAGTATAAATTTGAAGTAAAAAATAAAATACTATGAAAAAAATCAAAACATTCGCACGCTTAATAATTGCATGCATTGCCATTTTCTTTTCCGTAGCTTGTAAAAAAGAAAAGAAAGCAGACGATCCCAATATCAGTTATCGTGAAATAAACCAAACAATTGTGGCAAATACTAATTTCTCTATTTATGATTCAATAGATTTAAACCAAGACGGACATCAAGATTATTATATTCAGCATATTAAAAACGTAGCCGGAGATTCTGTTTATTGTCTGATAATGTCTGATAATGCCGGAGTGTACGTTGATACAACTAATGCATATTCTTCCTATTATGTAATAAAGAGTCTGGATACAGATGTATCGCCAGTAAAATATAACTATGTTGCACATATTTGGTGGCCAACTGCAATAATTGGATATAAGATGAATACTACGGTCAATGGAATTGGAGGGCAAGGAAATAAATATCTTCCGGTGGCTATGGTCAAGAATGATTCTACGCTAAATTATGGTTGGCTGCAAATAAACCTAAGTTCTGACAATAAAACACTGAAAATCATTGACGGTGCATACAGTACATTGGATAACACACCAATAAAAATGGGTGCAGAATAAATTATTATTAATAATCAAAATAATATTATGAAAACAAAATTTATTTCTTTGTCTATTTGTGCAATTGCACTTAGCCTGCTAGTTTCTTCTTGTAAAAAAGATAAGGAAGCAGATGACCCTAACATCGCTCACGTTGCTATTAATAAAACAATAACTCCTACAGTTGGTCTATCACTTAATGACAGTCTGGACTTAAACGGAGATAATATCAATGACTTTAATCTGCTGTCTTATCAAAATGTAGCCGGTGATACAGTAATCACTCATATCAGTACATCCAACAGCTTACTTTATATAGATTCTACAAAAGTCATGAGTATTTCAGCTGAAATTAAACCATTAAATGAAAATGAAACTCCGTCATTGGTAGATGGAAGTTACAAGTGGTATTACATTACTTATTGTGGCATTAAATTCGGTTCAGCCACTACGTTGGGTATTGCAGGTCAAGGAGATAAGTTTATACCAGTAGCTATTCGTGTTAGTTTAAATACTTTTAAATATGGATGGTTGCGAATAAATATAAGTTCAGATTGTAAGACGTTCAAAGTTATTGATGGGGCTTATAGTTTACTGGATAATACGCCAATAAAAATGGGCGCAGAATAAAATACATTCCGTTATTTGTTTATTTTATTACTAACTTCATGCTTAAAAGTTTGAGTATGAAGTTTTTTGTTTTTAGCCAGATTTTGTTTTTATCTGTCTTCAATATGCATGCAAAACCTACCAAGAAAAGTCATGCACCTCAATATGAAATGAAACAATATTTTTTCGTGATGCTTACCAAAGGTACTAACCGAACTCAGGATTCAGTTACTGCAGCTTCCATACAAAAAGCTCATTTAGAAAATATAGATCGACTGGCAAAATTGGGTAAAATTATTGTAGCCGGACCATTTGGTGATGACAGCAATTGGCGTGGGCTATTTATTTTCGACTGTGCGACAAAAGAAGAAGCAGAGCAATTACTGAACACGGATATGGCAGTTTCATCTGGTAGATTGGCTTATGAAATACATCCTTGGTGGACAGCCAAAAACTGTGTTTTTAAATAAATTTTAACTGCAACAGTATTGCATTTTCGAGATTTTATGTAACTTTGTTGCATGAAGAAATTTGGCATTAGCCTTTTGTTTTTTTTATTCTGCATTACAATTTACGGCCAATCGTGTTCGATTAAACTTAGCGGCAGCATTTTAGACTTGCATGATAAGTCGAGTTTAGATGATGCTAATATTTATTTGCTCGAAAGCCAACAAGGCGCATCATCAGATTCACTGGGAAATTTTATTGTAGAAAATATTTGCCCCGGCAACTATCACGTCATCATCAGTCATATCGGCTGTAAAGACGATACCATCCAAATGGAAATTAGTCATACAACAGTAAAGAATTTTTATTTGGAACATCATTGGGAAGAGTTACAGGAAATTGTAACGACAGCAACTTATATTAAAAAAACCGAAGAAAATAAATTATCTAAAGATGATATTTCAAAAAACAGTGGAAAGGATTTGGGCAATGTACTAAAATCGATAAATGGCGTGAATTTGATAAAATCAGGCAATAATATTAATAAGCCGGTTTTGCATGGTTTGTATGGTAGCCGGATTACGATAGTAAGAGACAATAGTCGATTAGAATCGCAAGATTGGGGAATGGAACATGCGCCGGAAATGAATCCGTATGATGCCGCATCCATACAAGTAAATGATGATTTATCGGGTATTCGCTACGCTGTTACTGCTTTGAATGGAAATATCGAAATTTCGGGTAATAAATATAAATACCACAAAAGCCTGAAAGCAGATGCCGCTTATGCTTTACAATCGAATGGATGGAAAAATACCATTTCTGCCCAGTTGCAGCAAGGTTTTAACATGGGAGTTGCATATAAAATTTCCGGTTTATTTGCCATCAATGGCGATGCACATGCACCCAACTATAACCTGACGAATACGGCAGGCAGAGAAGGAAATGTAAGTGCAGGAATCAGTTTATTTAAGAAAAACTGGAAAGCCACATTGGAATATGCTTATTTCAATCAAACCATCGGCATCTTGCGCAGTACACATATCGGAAATATTACAGATTTGCTCAATGCCATCCAATCGGATAAACCTTTGATTATTGAACCATTTTCATTTCAAATAAATAACCCGAAACAAAAGGTAAATCATCATACCATAAATGCTGAACTGGTAAAAATAAAAAACAACAGTGAATGGATTTTGCGTTATAATTTCCAACAAGACAGACGCAAAGAATATGATATACGACGAGGTGGAAGAAGTGATATTCCGGCACTGGATATGCACTTGTGGTCGGAGCAATTTAACGGCATTCATAAATATGCTAAAACCACACAAAAAAATATTGCTATCACATTAGAAAATGGAATTTGTGCGGGATATAAAGACAATACGAACAACTATGAAACCGAAATAAAACCACTTATTCCAGACTATCAATTGTATAACGCAGGTGCTTATAATTTGTCAACATTTACGTAT
>DAOQII010000109.1:0-7614 GCA_035339455.1 Chitinophagales bacterium | reverse complement strand
AATTGAATGATTCCTTTTTCAGTTACTTCATCATAGTCTGCTTCCTGAATGTTTTTGATGATTTCATCCAAGAAGTCTGCTCTGGTCTCTTCAGGGTTGTCTAGGTAAAACTGTCCTTTGTCGTGATATTTCTTTATGAGTTGGTCAACATTAATTCCCACAAGAATTCTGATTCTGGGAATCTTGTCCAGAAAAGCTCGAACTTTGAAATAACCAGAAGTTCTGAAATAGCCAACGAGTGCATCAAAATGACGAATGCTATCAATATTCGTGAATACCCCATCAAATTTTTTGAGTAAGCTGTTGTCGTCTTGATTTGTAAAAAACTTAGTTGGCATTTATTTTTCTATTTTAATTTGTTTTTCGACAGCTAATACATCTTTTGTCAAATATACCTTATTTTTATAAACTATTTGCTTAGAGATGGAGAGATTTTGCTTTTTAGTTTTGTGATAGTGGCTTTTTATTATGAGCATAACAAATGTACAACTGTCAGTTAATACGATGTAATAAAATAGTTTAATAAATTACATTAATTACTTTATTTATGATATGTAAAAGTGAATGAGCTTTAGCATTAATGTACATTAACTTCACGTACATTATTAAATATAACTATAGATATTATATGAATTATATACTACTAAATATAAAAACATAATTATTCCAGAACTAAAGCTCAAAATTTTTAGTTTGTATAAATTTATCACACTGTCTAATTGATTAATAATCAATATTTTGTGTATTTTTTTATTTTTTTTATACAGAAAACTAAAATTTCCTCTAATTTTGCTGTCCTTAGTAAAACAAAAATAAATATGTCATCTATTGCCGAGCGCGTTCAAAAAATAATCGTTGAAAAATTGGGCGTTGAAGAAAGCGAAGTTACTCCGGAAGCCAGCTTTGAAAATGACCTTAAAGCAGACTCCTTAGAAACCGTAGAACTGATTATGGAATTTGAAAAAGAATTCAATATCATCATACCTGACGAACAGGCCGATAAAATAAAAACGGTAGGAGAGGCGATAGCCTATCTGGAAGCCAATGTGTAATCGCAATTGTTTCTTATGAGTTGCCTATATCTTGGTATAGCATAAATATTATTCCACTAACCGGAATTTAATCCGATATTTTTTTATCTTAGTTGCATGTCTGCAAAACGAGTTGTCATTACCGGTATGGGATGCATTACCCCGATAGGAAATAATTTGCAGCAATTTTCTCAAAATATCTTTAGTGGCAAAAGCGGGGCAGCAAAAATTACCGGATTTGATACCACACTCTTTCGTACACAATTTGCATGTACGGTAAAAGATTTTTTTCCTGAAAATTTCTTTGACCGAAAAGAACTGAAAAAGCTCGACCGCTATGCGCAGTTCGCTTTGATGAGTGCAGACGAAGCCATTCGGCATTCCGGTATCTTGGACTTTCCTGATCTGAATAAAAAAAGAGTTGGTGTTATATATACATCCGGCTTTGGCGGCGTTCAGACTTTTCAGGATGAAGTAACTCAATACATTCAAAGTGGCAGAAATCCCAAATACTTTAGCCCGTATTTTGTACCGCGTACGTTGCTGGATTTAGCTGGCGGAAATATCTCCATAAAATACGGATTTAAAGGTATGAATTTTTCCGTAGTATCGGCTTGTGCATCATCAGCACATGCCCTGTTGATTGCCCTTCAGTTTATTCGTTCCGGACTGGCAGATGCCGTAGTCGTGGGTGGAAGTGAAGCGCCGGTAAATGAAATATCTATAGGTGCATTTAATGCGATGCGTGCATTATCTGAGCGAAACGAAAGCCCGGAAACAGCTTCGCGCCCATTTGACAAAAACAGAGACGGTTTTGTGATGGGTGAAGGCGGAGCATGCATGGTCATCGAATCACTTGAACATGCCCGGCACCGGGGTGCAAATATTTTGGCAGAGCTTGCCGGTGGTGCCATGAATGCCGATGCCTATCATATTACGGCACCGCAACCGGAAGGTGAAATGATAACCGAAGTGATGCAGCAGGCGCTGGAAGATGCCCATTTAGTACCCAATGATGTAGATTATTTAAATGCACATGGAACATCCACACCCTTGGGTGATGTGGCTGAGCTGCAAGCAATAGAACATGTCTTTGGCAGTCATATCTCCAGTTTACAGGTCAGTTCTACCAAGTCGATGACGGGGCATTTGCTGGGAGCAGCTGGAATTACAGAAGCCATTACAGCCGTATTGGCAATACAAGAACAAAAAGTGCCTCCTACGATAAACTTGAATGAACAAGACGAGAGCATAAATCCTGCATTCAAACTGACACCAAATATTGCAGTTAATCAGAAAATCAGTGCAGTTTTATCTAATAATTTCGGCTTTGGCGGACATAATGCATCGTTGGTTTTAAGAAAATATATTGACATTTGATAGCATAATTTATTGTCATTCAATCTGCAAAAAAGTAATACCTTTGCAGCGATGTTTAAATTTTTCAGGAAATTATTCAGCAAAAAAGCTCCGACTTACAGGACGTACGAATTTCAAGAAATATATGACAAGATAGGGTTTGAGCCCATCAATTCAGAAGACGAATATATTAAAGCACTTACCCACTCTTCTTTTACAAAAAGTTATAACGAACGAAATGAAAGGCTTGAATTTTTAGGCGATTCCGTCTTGAATTTTGTTGTGGCATATTCTCTGTATCACTCCATGCCCAATAAAGATGAAGGCATGTTGTCTAAAGCTCGTGCGCACATCGTAAACCGCAAAAACCTGAACAGGATAGGCACTGAAATTGGAATAAAAAAATATTTGCGTCATAAGCTGACGGCAAAGCAAATTGAAGAAGCTCCCGATATAGTAGGTAATGCCTTTGAGGCCTTTATCGGAGCATTTTATAATGAATATGGCTTGCACGAAACAGAAACTTTACTGGCTGGTTTGCTGTTCGCAGATTTTGATGCACAAAACTTCCATACGCAGATTACTGATTTTAAAAGTTATTTTTTGGAGTGGTGTCAGGCAAAGAAGAAATCTCCTTTTTTTGAACATACTTCTAACCGGAAAGCAGAAAATCTGTTTGAAGTCAACTTGTTTTTGGATAATACTTTTATTGCTTCTGCTGTTGGGAAAAATAAAAAAGAAGCAGAAATCAATGCATGCAAATTAGCCATCGAACAACTAAATTTATAAGTACGAATAAATTTTAAAATCAGTATCATGATTGCAACCGGACATAGTGTGCTTACGCTCATCATCATCGGCTTTATTTTGCTGGAGTTTTTACTTGATTTTATCCTGGATAAACTGAATGATACGAGTTGGGATAAACCAATTCCGGCAGAACTGGAAGGCTTGTATGATGATACACAATATCAAAAAGCGCAGTCCTATCATCGCGAACTAAATAAACTGAGTACACTTACCTCGATATTGAGTACTACACTAACTGTTTTGTTTTTGTGGTTTAAAGGTTTTGCTTATTTGCAAATATATATTGAACAACTCACTATAAATCCGATAGGACAAGCCCTTGTTTTCTTTGGTTTATTTGCAATCGTGTCAGATATTATTTCGTTGCCTTTCGAGTTATACGGTACATTCGTGATTGAAGAAAAATATGGGTTCAATAAGATGTCACTAAAAACCTTTGTTGCCGATAAGCTGAAAGGATACTTGCTTGGTGCAGTTATCGGTGCTGCCTTGCTGAGTTTATTTGTTTTGTTTTATCAATATGCCGGAAGAATGTTCTGGGTTTATGCCTGGATTTTATTCACTGTATTCAGCTTGTTTTTTGTGTTTATTTACACCAGTTGGATTATGCCTTTGTTTAATAAATTTACGCCATTAGCAACGGGCAGTTTACGAGAAAAGATTGAAGCTTTTTCGCAAAAAGTAAGTTTTCCGCTCACTAAAATTCAGGTGATGGATGGGTCAAAGCGAAGCAGTAAGGCTAATGCTTTTTTTTCAGGGTTTGGTAAAAAGAAAACTATCGTGCTTTTTGATACCCTCATTAATGAGCAAACCGATGACGAATTATTGAGTGTATTGGCGCACGAAGTTGGACATTATAAAATGAAACACATACAACAAGGCATGATAATTTCCATTCTTCAAATGGGTTTAATGTTATTTTTATTGTCATTATTTATCAATGAACCTAAACTGAGTGAAGCATTAGGCTACAGCACGGATAAGCCGGTTTTTCATTTAGGTTTAATCGCATTTGCCTTATTGTACTCTCCATTTAGTACACTGACGGGAATAGTAATGAACTATATTTCCCGTAAGAATGAATTTGAAGCCGATAATTATGCCAAAGAAAACATTGGTACAGGTGAGTATTTAATCTCCGGGCTGAAAAAATTATCTGTCAATAATCTATCCAACCTCAACCCGCATCCGGCTTATGTTTTCGTACATTTCTCGCATCCGCCACTGCTGGAGAGAGTAAGAAACCTAATGTGATAAAAAAGATTAGCGGAACACGAATGCTCCGCTAAACTAACTACATATTTAAGAAGGTTAATGGCGTTGATTTGCATCAACAAGACAAATTTATGACAACAGCGGAATAAAAAATGATACATTTAATAAGCATTGTAGGAGAGTATTGCTTTTTTTTATCTTATAGAAATTTGATTATCTTGTTGTTATGTTAAATGATGTTTGGATAATATGAAATGCGACGGACTTAATAATAAATCAACAAAAAACCTTTAAAAAATAGAATTAAGTTTGTATCTTTGCCACTCGAAATTTTTCAGACATGTATGCAATAGTAGAAATAGCCGGACAACAAATTAAAGTTTCTCCCAATCAGGAGGTCTTCGTAAACCGTTTAGGCGGAAATGCCGGCGATAAATTGAATTTTGATAAAGTATTGCTGTTAAGCGGCGATGCAGGTACTACCGTGGGTAGCCCAACTGTAAGCGGTTCAGCTGTTTCAGCTACTATCGTAGAACATTTGAAAGCAGATAAAGTGACAGTGTTCAAGAAAAAAAGAAGAAAAGGCTACCGTGTTAAAAACGGTTTCAGAGCTTCTTTAACTAAAATCAAGATTGATACCATCGCATAAAATTATAAAGCAACTTAAAATTATAAACTCATGGCACACAAGAAAGGGGTCGGTAGTTCCAAAAACGGCAGAGAATCAGAAAGCAAACGTCTTGGCGTTAAAATATATGGCGGACAGGCAGTAATTGCCGGAAATATAATCATCCGTCAGCGTGGTACTAAATTTCATCCTGGAGAAGGCGTAGGTATAGGCAGAGACCATACTTTGTTCGCTTTGACTGAAGGAAAAGTGAGCTTTAAGAAAGGCTACAAAGATCGTACGTTTGTATCTGTAATTTAATTTAAAGAAACGTGAACATAGAGAACCACCCGCACGGGTGGTTTTTTTATTTCCGGAATAGTAGATATTCATTTTATTATAACTAAATTTATGCATTAAAACTGGATAATATGAATGTTGTAACCAAAAAAACTATTACTCTTACTGTTTTTTTTCTTTGCTTTTTACACGCTGCATTTTCTACTCATATTGTAGGTGGCGTAATGAATTACAAATACCTGGGCAATAATAATTTCAGAATCGATCTGTACGTATATAGAGATGATATACGAGCCCAGCCCGGTGCAGTGCTAGATAATCCGGCTATAATAAGAGTTTGGGATGGTGTACGTGAAACTACACAAAATTTTGCACTCCCCTTTGACAGTTTTGTACCTATAGGTCAAATTGACCCATGTGCCACTATTGCCATTAATGAGCGAATAGACTGGACGCATTACAGCGGAATTATCAATTTACCTCCGAATACAAGTGGCTATACAATATATTACCAACGCTGTTGCAGAAATAACAGTATCAGTAATCTTACATTTAATTCGAGAGGCAATGGTGCCATGGATTGGGGGGCAACCTATACCATCTCAATTCCGGCTGCTGTAAATGGGATTTATATCAATAATACTTCCCCACAAATATTGAACTATCCTCCCGTATATATTTGCAATAATAAACCGATTACTTATGATCATCGTGCAATAGATGAGAATGGAGATGTACTAAGGTATAGTTTATGTACGCCTTTTTCCGGTGCATTTCCAAACGACCCAACTAATTCCGGAACGTTGGAGCCTCCTCCGTTTCAGAATGTAATTTGGCAAGCTCCTTATTCTCAAGCTAATATGTTAGGGGGTATTCCATTGAGTATAAATCCGGTTACAGGACTCTTGTCCGGTACACCAAATACGGTCGGGCAATTCGTTGTTGGAATTTGTATAGATGAATACCGCAATGGCGTAAGATTAACACGTACTATCCGCGATTTCCAGTTTAATGTTGTAGATTGCGGCTTACAAGTAATCAGCAGCTTTTTTGCGCCTCAAGTGCAATGCAATAATTTCACTATTAATTTTCAAAACCAAAGTACAGGTGCAAATTCTTATACCTGGTATTTTGGCGATGGTGATTCTTCTAACGTACAAAATCCAGCACATACTTACCGCGATACCGGAATCTATACCGTTACGCTGGTTGCATATGGGATAAACGGCACTTGTAATGCCTCTTATTCTCAGCAAGTTTCTGTACAATATCAACTAATCAATGCAGATTTTATTTTACAAAATAATGCTTGTTTAAAGCAAGGTGATTCGTTGCGCTTTTTCGACAGAAGCACGGATACGTTAAACATCGTGAGTTGGAACTGGACATTTTCTAACGGACAAACTTCAACGGTGAAAAATCCTGTACTAGTTTATGATGGCACGGCAACTTCCATTTCGGCAACATTGACGGTCACTTCTTCAAACGGCTGTTCATCTACCCTTACTAAGACATTTGATTTGCTTAAAAAACCGGATATTAGTTTACCCGACAGTGTTGTTACTTGCGCAGGTGCGGGTGTATTATTGCCTTTATCCGTTTCCCCAAACAGCAACACAACTTATGCTTGGTCGCCGGCAACAGGTTTAAATAATTCTGCCATACAACAACCAACAGCTACGGTAAATGCAAATACGACGTATGTTGTTACAGTAAATACAACGCAAGGAAATGCTGCCTGTATTCAAAAAGACACCATAAAAGTAAAAGTTACAACGACATCTGTCAATATTATTCAGGATTCTTTGAAAGTATGCCGCGATTCGGTTCGTCTTAGTGTAAATGGGGTAAGTAATGTGCAGTGGTCTGTAAATTCAAATTTTACTCCCGTACTGAGTACAAGAAATCCTTTGGTATTGTACCAAACTCAGCCTATTGTTAAATATTATGTGAGAGGACTGGTGAACGGATGTTTGGCAACGGACAGTATAATTGTAGTTTATAGCGATACTGTTCCATTTATTAATTTGGATAACAGCCAGCTCTCTTGTACGAATATGATTACTTTAAATGCCGTGATACAAAACGGGCAAAATGTAATATGGTCAACATCAAATACTATGTCTCCTGTAATAGGAACATCACCAAGTATAACACTGACACAAACGCCAAGAACCCAGTATTATTTTATTACATCTTCTTATCGTTTCTGTACCAGTAAAGACAGTATAAAAGTAACCATACAAGATACATTGCCTGTTATTCAACTGCCGGATCAAATAAGAGTTTGTC
>DAOQII010000108.1:0-7632 GCA_035339455.1 Chitinophagales bacterium | reverse complement strand
ACGAACATTTATGTCGTTAATATTCCGTTTATACGTAGCTAAGTTATTTATTTTACTGATTATTTTCACTTTTTTTTGTTAAAAAATTTAAAGGACTTGGTGTATTATATATATATATATATAATGCATACATGTTTATAAGTCGCTGTTGTTATTTGTAAGAATAGATATATACAGGAATCGCCAAAGTCGAAACTATGTTTTTACTTGTCTATCTAAACTGATTTGTACGAGCAACTACTAAGATTAAAAATGCTATGCTTCTATGTGGTTTAAACTATACAATGGGTTAAGAGTAATATTTAGTTCTCAAAAATCATACTTGCAGAATTGAGTTCCACATTGATAAATATAAACCAAATCTTTTGGTTTTTGTTTAAATTGAATATGCACTTCTTGTTGCCATCCGCCTACCATTTTTATTTTATAATAGCCTGTTTCCATGTCCTGCGCACCGCTATTGTGTTTCCACCACCATTTGCCACAACAGGGCAATGTCATCTTCAACGTACTGTCATTTAAAGTGCTGATCTCCGGCGATTCTTTTTCATTGATGATATTATATTGCAAAACGGGGGCTATTTTATCCATCACATCTATGTTTTGTTTTACATAAAGTGCTTTTCCCAAAATCTGATACTTATCTTCAAACGGATCCTTGTCTGTTTCATGGGTATCCCAAATTAATACGCCATTTGCATAAACCGGACTTGCCAATAGTATATACCTTTTGCCCTTTTCATAAGGAAAAGATGACAAACTATAGTCAATCGTTTTTTGAGTGATGGTCCAGGAGTAGATATTTTTTTGCAGAAATAGAAATCCAATAAATAATAAGCATGCAACGCCTGCATACATCAATTTCGGCGAGATTTTATACAATATCCAAACGATACAAAAGAAAATCATGCCACTCGGATAATACAAATAACGATCTTCTTCTATCGGTATGATATACAGGATGCCCAGCGCAATAGTAGGCAATATCATGACAAAAAGGATATGAATACACATCCAAAATGGCTTGGAAAGTTGGTCATTCAGATATTTTTTCCATAAACTGAGATAAATCAAAATGAATAAAACAGCAAACAGATAAATGGCTTCTTTCTTATATAGAATATTATAAACTTTATAAATGTAATCCATTTTCCAGTACTCTATAAATGCAATAAAATCTAATGGAATTTTCAGCATGTTCTGTATAAGTTTATCTAAACTGATATTCAAATGTTTTTGCTGCCCATAATGACTAAGTGAATCTCCAAATAATGCGTAATTTATAAATAGTACACTTAAAACAAACAATATCGGTATCAGTACTACTAAAACAGTTTGTTTAGATTTGATTTTTATACCGGGATAAAATGCAACTAACAAAAATGCTATTGCAGGAAAGGTATAAGAAGTTTCTAACGAAAATAATGCGATAAAAAACAAGGCAAAATAAATCCATACGAATGCCTTTTTGCCTGAACGTATAGAGAATATTACAAGTAGTATGCATAAGTAAAGCAGGGAATAAGTAAATAAAAATTGTATGGCAGCCTGATATAAAACAACTTCGGTTGTTGTGGGTGCTAATAAAAATAATAAGGCTGTTAGAATCGGTATCGCATAGTTGTTTATTGATGCATAATATTGTAGTATCAATTTTACTACTATTAACAAGAGTAATGCATTGAATGCATGTAAGGCTATTTTAAATAAAAACCAGTCCCATCCCTGATAGCCAAAATACTTATTCAGTAAATAATAAACAGTATGATAAACAAACCGGGATGTTTTGTCTATATGCAAACTTAATAAAGTAGAGAGCGAATTTTTTTTCGCCAGATATGAAAACCCGATACTGTCATAATTCCATCCGGTATTCCAGCCTTTATAAAATGCTAAGAATGATAAAACAAAAAACATGCAAAATAAGCCAACACAAAATAGTACGCTTCTTTTAATGTTATTTTCTATTCTGATTTGCATGTAGGAATTAACGGATACGAAATTAATAAGAATATTGTAATTGTTTTTATTTATTATGATGTAAAACGTAGTAATCCTTATCTTGAAATTCTGTGATTTACCAAAGGAAATCACATCATGTATAAATGCAAGAGTGATTTGAAATAAAGGAAAAAATAAAAATTAAATGCTTGATGTTTGTAATTAATAAATACCAGGCTTGCGCTGTAATCATCAGAGTTATGTTTGTTGTTTCATTTGTATTTTTTCAATGAAATATCTAAAAAGGCAGGCAGAACTAGTATTATACTACGACGATATTCATTTCAATGACCATAATCATTTAAAACTATAATTTTCTTAACTATCTTTGAAACTTGAGTACAGACAATCATTTGAGAAATAAGCTAAGTGTATCAGGTTTGCTGATTACATTGGGTATCATTTATGGCGATATCGGGACATCTCCATTGTATGTGATGAAAGCCATTATCGGAAATAAACCCATACAGCCGGATATCATTTTTGGCGCATTGTCCTGCATATTCTGGACGCTTATCATTGTTACAACATTCAAATACGTGATACTCGTCATGCAAGCGGATAACCAGGGCGAAGGTGGTATTTTTTCTTTGTATGCACTGGTAAAAAAACATCAGGCTAAATGGCCATTAATAGCAGCTTTAATCGGCTGTTCTGCACTCTTAGCCGATGGATTTATCACTCCGCCTATTTCTATATCATCCGCAGTAGAAGGGATGAATATCTTATATCCGGATTTGCCTACTATTCCCGTGGTACTCACTATTTTGTTTCTGTTGTTTATTTTTCAGCAATTCGGTACGGGTACTATTGGCAAAACGTTTGGACCCATCATGTTGCTGTGGTTCACTACGCTAGGCGTTTTGGGGTTATTAAAGGTCATACATCACCCGGAAATATTTAAAGCCCTTAATCCCGTTTATGCCTTTGATTTGTTGTTTAATCATCCTGGAGGTTTCTGGATCTTAGGTGCGGTATTTCTGTGTACTACCGGAGCAGAAGCCCTTTATGCTGATATGGGACATTGCGGCAAACGCAATATTCAAATCAGTTGGATATATGTGCTGGCTTGTTTACTGCTGAACTATATGGGGCAATCTATTTGGTGCTTACAACACAGAGGAATTAGCCTAAATGATGTTTCGCCGTTTTATGAACTCATTCCCAAACCCTATCTTACATTTTTAATTATACTGGCCACTGTGGCTACAATTATTGCGAGTCAGGCGTTGATTAGTGGTTGTTTTACTTTGGTGAGTGAAGCCATCAAACAACGACTTTGGATAAATCTGAAAGTTGACTATCCCTCAGATTCTAAAGGGCAAGTATATATACCGGTTATGAACTGGGTGCTGATGAGCGGATGTATTTTTATCATCATCCTTTTCAAACGCTCTGCAAATATGGAAGCAGCTTATGGTTTGACGATTACCATCGATATGCTGATGACGACTTCCTTGCTCTTGTTGTTTTTCAAGATAAAAAATAAGTCCTTGGCATTTATTATCCCTGTTGGTGTATTGTTTTTTAGCATTGAATCCGTGTTTTTGATGTCCAACCTTAAAAAATTCTTTTACGGAGGTTGGTTTACCTTTTTTATCGCCTCAGTTACTTTTTTCATTCTGTTTTGTTTGCACAAGGCTCGTGCTATCAGAGATACCTACAATAACATGGTTAATCTGGATGATTTTAAGGGTATGTTTTCCGATTTAATTCAGGATACTACCATTCCAAAGACAGCTACGAATTTGGTCTATATGTCTAAAAAATCAAAACGCACGTCTAATGTAGATTCTAATATTATTTATTCCATTTTTCAGCAAAACCCAAAAAGAGCGGATGTGTATTGGTTTATACATGTAGATACATTAGACTATCCGCATGAACATGAAAAAAATTATTATGTTAAAACAATTATTCCGGGAAAAGTATTTTTTGTCCGTCTGGAATTTGGTTTTAAAGTAAAGCATAAAGTCAACAGGCTGTTTCACAAAATAGTGGAACACATGGTAGAATTGGGCGAAGTGGATGAATTAAGCAGATATCCTTCCATGCGGCAAAATAATATTAAAGCCGATTTTAAATTCGTCTTTATCAAACCCAAACTTTCTGAGGATAATGACTTGAAGCCAAATAATTTATTGGTGATGAACATTTATGAATTGCTCTCTAAAATCAGCTATCCACCCTACAAAGAATTCGGGCTGGATACTGTAAATACAGAAATAGAATTGACACCTTTGCAAATTCATCATCAGGAGGATTTAATCGTTCACCGCAAAGAAGGATTCGAATAGTGAGTTTGTTTTAAATAAGTAAAATACAAATACTTTAATTGTTGTTATATTATGTTTAAAGAAAAAAAAGTTTTAGTTGTCGGAGATATTATGTTGGATGAATTTGTAGAAACTCAGCAAAGTGGTTTTTCTCAGGAATATGCGAATAATCCCATTTTGCAGGTTAAACACCGCAATTATTATTTGGGCGGTGCTGCCAATGTAGCATTGAATTGCACAAAATTAGAAGCAGATGTTTTTTTGCTTGGTACAACCGGAGTAGATAAATTTCAGGAAATTTTGCATGAATTATTACGGAGTAATAATATTTCCACGGAGTATGTTGTGGCTAATCCCAAGCAACATACCACACTCAAAACCCGGGTTCTTCAAAATGGAATTCCGCTGCTGAGAATAGATGAAGAAACAACTGCAGATTTTGATAAAGCAATAGATGATTATTTATTGTTTAATTTCAAAGAAATAATCACTAAGCAAAAACCTGATGTCATAATTTTTCAGGATTATAATAAGGGAGTACTTAATCCATATCTTATTCCTTTGTTTTTAGAGCTTGCCCGAGAAAATAAAATCCCGGTTTGTGTTGATCCTAAATTTGAAAACTGGATGTTATATCAGTCCGTTGATGTATTCAAGCCCAACCGTAAAGAACTGGCGTTTATGAATCAGCTGGAAACAGAACCGGAAAGTGATGAAGATATTGTTCGATGTGCGGAGTTTATAAGAAATCAATTAAACTGTAAAACGGTTTTGGTTACACTCGGTAGCAGAGGAACTTATTGTTTAAGTGAACAAGATTCATTTTTTACAGAACCCTATAAATATATTGCACATCCCGATGTATGTGGTGCCGGAGATACAGTAATTGCAGTAATTGCGCTGGCTTATGCATCTGGCTATGAATGGGAAAAAATTGCAGCCTTAGCAAATAAAGCGGCAAATATAGTTTGTCATAAGCGGCAAATACAGCCTGTAAATTGGGAAGAACTACAATCCTGAGTTCGGGATAAGCATTTCAATAAAAAAATAGTTGATTTTTTATATAGAACCACCTCCTTTTAATTCCTCCACCTTTTTAAAGTGGACAAAAAAATGAGAAATCAACTATTTTATCAGTTTATTTTTCTTAACCCGAACTCGGGTTACAAGATTAATCTTGGTCTTTGTGTTCGTGTTTTTTTGGGAAATTAAATAAGTATGATGTTAAAACCGGAATGAAGAAGATACCGGCAGTAAGCAGTGATGTTATCCAGTCGGCTTCATGACTCATCAGAAATTTACTGAAAGCACTCTCGGGCTGAAGATGCTCAAAAACAGACAAAAGTAATTTTATACCTAAAATTGCAATGACCAGAAAAGCACAAGATTCTAAAAAAGGATACTTTTCCATCAGGTTGACAAATCCCTGAGCTACTAGGCGCATTGCCATAATGCCGATGAAAACACCCGTCCAAACTAAAAGAATATTATCCGTAAAAGCTACTGCCGCAAATACATTATCAATAGAAAATGCTAAGTCCATAATTTCTACTAATACAACAGTTGACCAAAAGATACCGAGTCTGCCCACCGTATTTCTGTAAAACCAATTACTCTTTTTATCTACAATATCATCTTCTACAGTAGTTGTTTGTTTACCTCTCCACCAATTCCAAACCAGATATAACAGGTATAGCCCACCCAATGGTTTTAACCACCATATTTTTATCAGCAGAGCTGCAAATAATAAACAAATCCCTCTGAAAACATACGCCCCGATGATGCCATATTTAAGTGCTCTGCCTCGTTGTTCCTTAGGTAAATCCATCACCATAGTAGCTAAGACAGCAGCATTATCTACAGAGAGCAAACTTTCTATTAAGATGAGATTTAAGATGATAGTAATCGAAGCAAGTGGATTATCAATAATGTGCTGTAGTAGCTCGTGCATAAAATGAATTGAATAACTGTTGCGAAAATACGCAGAAAAATCAGTACAAACTTAAAACAATATTTATCCAATGAAAGTTCAATACCAATACTATGACTACTTATTTCTTATTCTGCTTAAATTCTCAATCGTCATACCTAAATAAGAAGCAATAATGCCCAGTGGCGCTCTTTTTATGATTTCAATTTTGGTGTCAAATAAATGCTGATATCTTTGCGTACTGCTGAAAAACCGTAACTGGTGCGTTTTTATCGCCAACGAATTATAATGATATTCGGCAATCTTTCTGCCAATTTTTTCCAATTCAGGAAAGTCAGTATATAAATCTTGTAAATCATCGTAATGCAAACAGGATAATGTACTGTCTTCCAGTAATTCGATGCTTTCTACTGATGGTTTTTGACTGACAAAACTTGCAAATGAAACCAGTATTTCTCCTTCCAGTACAATGTCATTAGTAAAAACTCTATCATCTTCTTCACTAATATTTCGCGCCATTCCTTTTTCAATAAAATAAAGATATTCGCATACTTTTCCGGCTTTCAGTAGTATTGTCTTCTTGGCAAATACCGAAACTTTTATTTTCTTGTCAACAGATTGGATAAGTTCAGGGCTTAAATTCCCAAATTTTGCCAAATAGTCTGTGAAACTGTGTGGTCGTGTATTCAAGATTAATTGAAATTTATCAAAAAATGCAATACTGCAAATGTAGTAATTTTAAGAGGAGAAAAATTACGTTATGACAGCCAAAATATCAGCTCCCGAAAATAAAACCGGATTTTCAATCAACGAATACCCAGATATTCGTCCCATTTATCAGAAATTGGACAAATTAGTTGCCTTGCCTTTGCAGCATATTCAAGCTGATGCCATGCAAAACTATCTGGATTATTATAAAACAAAATGCACAAAATCACATGAGATATATGAGCAAGCCAGACAATTTATTCCGGGCGGTGTGCAGCATAATTTAGCTTTCAATTTCCCGTTTCCGCTTACTTTTACCAAAGCCGAAGGGGCATATTTGTACGACGCAGATGGCAATAAATATATCGATTTTTTACAAGCCGGAGGACCAACAGTCTTAGGCAGTAATTATGAAACCGTAAGATTAAAAGCGATTGAATTAATTAATGAATGTGGTCCATCAACAGGTTTGCTGCATGAATATGAATATAAACTTGCCGAACTGATTTGCAAACATATTCCATCTGTTGAGCAGTTTCGTATGTTGGGCAGTGGCACTGAGGCTGTCATGGGAGCTTTGCGTTTGGCACGTATAAAAACAGGTAAAAAGAAAATCATAAAAATGGGAGGTGCTTATCACGGATGGAGCGACCAGATGGTCTATGATTTGCGTATTCCCGGAACTCGTTTTTTTGATGCAAAAGGCATTCCTTTTAT
>DAOQII010000107.1:0-7641 GCA_035339455.1 Chitinophagales bacterium | reverse complement strand
TAATCGAAAAAATCAATAAAGGAGAATAATTATGTTTTTGTTTTTATCTATATTAATCATCATCGTTAGTTTATTTATCGTGATGGTCGTGTTAGTTCAAAGTCCCAAAGGTGGAGGACTTACCGGAGGTTTGGGTTCTACGACATCCAACATTATCGGTGTGCAAAGTGCGGGTGATGTTATGGAAAAAGTAACTTGGGGCAGTGCCATCGTATTATTGGTACTGTGTGTATTAACTGCATTTAGTTTGCCTAAAAACCAAGATCCATCTAAAGCAAAAACAGAAGTAGAACAAGCAGTTGCCAATAGTGCAGCTGCGCCCGCTGCTCCTGTTGCACCACAAGCGCTACCTCAACAAACTCCGGCTAAATAATACACTTAAGCATTCGGTAATTAATAAAAAGCTCACTCTGTGAGCTTTTTTTCTTTTATTCAAAACATTAACTGCTCTTAAACCTGAATAAAATAATGCCGAAAGAAAATAATTAATTCATATTATACCCACAGCATAAAATATCGTAATTTTGCAACTTAAATTTTTCTAAAAATGGCTGACAACTCAAGTCATCATGGCATCCACAAACTTTCGGCAGCAGGTGTAATCGTTGCATTAGGTATTATCTACGGAGATATCGGTACCTCTCCTCTCTACGTGCTTAAAGCAATCTTAGGTATGCACGCCGGACCAATAGATCCGAATATTGTGTACGGTGGTGTATCTTGCGTGTTCTGGACATTAACTTTTATAGTTACTATAAAATATGTTTATCTCGCCCTTAATGCTGACAACAAAGGTGAAGGTGGTATATTTGCTCTCTATGCACTCGTTCGTCGTTACAAAGCAAAATGGACACTCATTCCTGCCTTGATAGGTTGTGCTTCACTCATGGCAGACGGATTTATTACTCCACCCATTTCCATTTCATCAGCCATCGAAGGTTTGAACATCTTATATCCGCACATGGAAACTGTTCCGATTGTCATTGCAATTCTGACAGGAATATTTGTTTTACAACAATTTGGTACACACAAAATTGGAAATGCATTCGGTCCGGTTATGTTTCTATGGTTTATTATGATTGCCGTACTGGGATTAGTACAAATTGTAAAAAGTCCGGATGTACTAAAAGCTTTAAATCCCTATTATGCAATAAACCTTGTTTTAGGATATAAGGGCGGAATCTGGTTTTTAGGCGCAGTATTTCTTTGTTCTACGGGAGGTGAAGCACTCTACTCAGATTTAGGACATTGCGGCAAACAAAATATTCGTGTAAGCTGGGGTTTCGTAAAAATTGCTTTATTGCTCAACTACTTCGGACAAGCTGCATTTGTAGTAAAAAACCCCGGAATAAATTATGCCGAAGTGGCACCCTTTTACGCACTCATGCCGGCGTGGTTTTTAAAAATCGGAATTGCAATAGCTACTGTGGCTACAATTATTGCCTCACAAGCATTGATTAGTGGCTGTTTTACTTTGGTGAATGAAGCTATGAAACTTAAACTTTGGCCGAATCAAAAAGTCATTTATCCGTCTTTAGTTCAAGGTCAAATTTATATACCGTTTATAAATTGGTTATTATTTGTAGGTTGCTTGGCTGTGGTTCTGATATTCAGAGAATCAAGCAAAATGGAAGCGGCCTATGGCTTAGCCATTACTTTAAATATGCTGATGACCACCAGTTTGCTCACTTATTATTTGCATGTAAAACGCAAACCTGCACTTTTGGTTTGGACATTTTTCACCTTCTACATGTGGCTCGAAATTACCTTCCTAACTGCCAACCTAAGCAAATTCAGCCATGGTGGCTGGTTTGCCGTGCTTATTGCAATTGCCATTTTTGTAGTCATGTATTTATTCTATCTGGGGAAAAAATTGCGCAACAAACATATCGAATTTGTTGAAATCAAAGATTATATGGATGATTTGGTTGATTTGCAAAACGATCATACTTTACCAAAAGAAGCCACTAACCTTGTATTCATGTGCAATGCCAACGATAAGAAGCATATTGATTCTAATATTATTTATTCCATATTCAGGAAAAAGCCAAAAAGGGCAGACACTTATTGGTTTGTACATGTAGATATAACCAATGAGCCTTACGGCGCATCTTATTCCGTAGATACAATAGTGCCTAAAAAATGTTTCTTTATCCGGTTAAAATTCGGATTTAAAGTAGAGCACAAAGTACATGTAATGTTTAGCCGAATTGTAGAGGAAATGGAAAAACGCGGTGAAATCGACTTGCTCAGCCATTATCCGTCTTTGCGTAAACATGGATATCCGGCAGATTTTAAATACGTTGTACTTAATTCATTAGTTTCCATAGACAACCAACTCAGCCCTTGGGAGCAGTTTTTAATAAAATCTTATAATTCGATAAAAAACTTAAGTATTCCGGCAGAAGTGGATTTTGGTTTGGAAAAAACCAACTGCAGAGTAGAAAATATTCCGATTAGAATATCCCATAAAACAGAAATTGATATTCATAGAGAAGAATAAATACTTCCTGTAGTATAGATTTCTTTCGGGTTGATGTATTAACCTGAGTTCGGGTTAAATGTAAACAGTATAGTTCTGATATTTCAGTGCAAATCAAAATAATTGCTTCTGTAAGGATATCTTTTATGATACATATCTTGTACCATCAGCGCTAAAACCTGTCTGAATTCGTCCATGTTTTCCTTATTGGTTGCGGAAATAAAAACACAGTTCGCATTCATCTGATTGCGCATATTTTTTTCAAATTCTCTGGTTAAGTCATGTTTTACTTCTTCAGGAAGGAATTTATCAAAATGCCTTTCCCTGTAAATATCCATCTTGTTAAATACCATCAGACGCGGTTGTTGCGTAACGCCCAGCTCCGCCAGTGTCTCATTAACAACAAGAATATGATCTCTGAAATTTTCGTGTCCCGCATCCACTACGTGGACAATAATATCCGACTCTTTTGCCTCATCCAAAGTCGACTTGAAACTCTCAACTAAATGATGTGGCAATTTCCGAATAAAGCCCACTGTATCACTCAATAAAAAAGGGATATTATCAATCACCACTTTTCGCACCGTTGTATCTAAGGTAGCAAACAGTTTGTTTTCCGCCAGCACTTCACTCTTACTGATGCTGTTCATTATGGTTGATTTACCTACATTGGTATAACCCACTAATGCTACTCTTATCAATTCCCCCCGGGTTTTCCTGCGTGTCTCCTCTTGTTTGTCTAAAACTAGTAAATCTTTTTTCAGTTTGGCTATCTTATCATTAATTACCCTTCTGTCGGTTTCAATTTCTTTCTCACCCGGCCCGCGCATACCAATACCTCCACGCTGCCTTTCTAGGTGAGTCCACAAACCTTTTAGCCGTGGCAACAAATATTGCAACTGTGCCAGTTCTACCTGACTTCTGGCTTGTGCCGTTTGTGCCCGCATAGCAAAAATATCCAATATCAAACTAGTGCGATCCAAAATTTTACATTTTAGAAACTCTTCCAAATTGCGCTGTTGGGCCGGCGAAATTTCATCATCAATAATTACCGTAGTAGCACCGGAAAACTCCATGTATTGCTTAATCTCTTCCATTTTACCCAAGCCTACAAAATAACGGGTATCGGGATGTTTTAAGCGTTGAGTAATTTTTTTCACCGTTACAGCTCCTGCAGTTTCTGCCAGAAATGCCAATTCATCTAAATATTCATCAACTTTTTCGGCGGTTTGGTTGTCGCGAATCAATCCTACCAGAATGGCACGCTCTTCAATATGTGGATTTATTTCTATCAAAACAGATTAATTAATTTGACGCACTGCATAGCAATATACAATGTTGATTTTATAATAAAAGCAAAGATAGTTTTTTTGAGATAGATTAAAAACCTGAGTTCAGTTAAGAAAAATCAAGTAAAAATACAATTGACTTCTTATTTTTTGCTCTAACTTAACTCAAGAAGAGGAATTAAAAGATGATGGTGCTTGTTAAAAAACATCAACTATTTTTAATAGAAATGTAATTCCCGAACTCAGATTTAAATAAATAACAGAAAAGTCAGAAAAAACCGGCTTAACAAAGAAAATTGTTAAAAAATTTTGTTTCACAAAAAATGTTTATTAAGTTTGAATTACATTTAATAACGTAAACAACAAAAAAATTAAATCCAATGAAGAAAATCTTTATGATGTTCGGTGCTGTAGCTATGCTATTTACAGCATGTCAAAAATCCGGTTTCACTAATCAAGATGATCAAACCGGCATGCCAAATCAAAGAACTTGCGGTTCTGTGCAAGTATTGGAAGAACAATTAAAAGCAGACCCTACTTTACAAGCTAAAATGGATGCATTTGAAAAAAATGTGGAAGCTAATCAAAAAAATGGCGTAACTGCTCGTTTAGTAAACGGAGTAATTGAAATTCCGGTAGTCGTAAATGTATTATACAGAACAACTGCTGAGAACATTTCTCAAGCTCAAATTCAATCTCAAATTGATGTATTGAATGAAGATTTTAATGCAACAAATGCTGATTATTCTTTAGTTCCTTCTACCTTTTCAGGTGTAAAAGCTAATGTAGGTATTCGTTTCGTTTTAGATCAGGTTATTCGCAAATCTACTAATAAAACATCTTGGAGAACTGATGATGCCATGAAAAAATCTACAAAAGGTGGTATTAATCCAACTTCACCAACAACTAAATTAAACTTATGGTGCTGTACTTTGAGTGGCGGTATCTTAGGTTATGCTCAGTTTCCGGGTGGTTCTTCTGCTACAGATGGTGTTGTAATTTTAAATACTGCATTTGGTCGTACTGGCACGGTATTAGCTCCATATAACAAAGGACGTACTGCAACTCACGAAGTAGGTCACTGGTTAAACCTTCGTCATATCTGGGGTGATGCAACTTGCGGAAGTGACTTAGTTTCTGATACTCCGGTACACAATACTGCAAACTATGGCTGTCCGGCTGCAGGTCACAAATCTACTTGTACAGGTACTCCGGTAGAAATGACAATGAACTATATGGACTATACAGACGATGCTTGTATGTATATGTTCAGTGCTGGTCAAAAATCTAGAATCTTAGCTACTTTTGCTACAGGTGGACCACGTAACTCTTTTGCTCAATAAGCAATATTCAAATACTAAAATAAAAAAGAGGCTGCCAATTCGGTAGCCTCTTTTTTTTTATATTGCATGAATTAGTTAATACTGCACTGATTTGAGTCTTTCTACCAAGCGGTTAGCTAATTTCTCCACGTCATTGGGCCAGCGGGCACAAGTCAGATTACGATCTTCAACTACAAATGGAATAAAACTGCTTAAGCCTGTTTTGAATTGCTTTTTAGTCTTCTGTAAACGTTCCACTTCATCCTGCAAATACTCGGGATAGGTTTTGTAATAATCGCCCAATTTCCAAGATGTAAGTCCATACGCCAGCATTTCCAAAGATTTGGGCAAGCCGGAAATTGTATAATCATACACAATACTTTTTCCGGTAGCAGGGTCTATACTTCGTGCCATAACCAAACTGCCGTGGCACACACTTCCAATTAATTTGTTGAGTTTAAAAAACTCGACAATTCTATCTTGCAACACTTTGCTTTCAAGGTATTGCCGCATGCCTTTAGCATGCCCGCCGGGCAGGTACAACAAATCAAATTCTTGCGGTTTGATATGGAAATAGGTAATTGGATTCAGAAATTCACCCGACTTTTGCATTTCATGATAAGCTGCTATTGCATTTTTCTTTGCGCCTAATTGTCCAAAAATCACACCGGAAAGCAATAACGGGTCTGTCTCTCCTGCTTTACCGTGTTCTGTAGCAAATACAACATGAAAATGATTTTTCTTGAATATTTCCCATGCCAGCGCTACTTCCGTCGTATCAAAATCTTTATCAGGTATAGGAATCAATATTTTTTTTAGCGGTTGCATGATATTAAATTTTACTTGCTTTTACCGTTTTTTGAAGGGATGCTTTCTGCTTCTTTTCCATACATGATTTTATCTTGTTTTTTCTCACTGAAAAAGTGGGGGTAATACTGTTTCATCAGCATCACAAACATATCATGCGGCACATCATGAAAAGAACCATATTCTTTGACATACTCCATAAATACGCTGCCGTTTTTATCAAATTGCTGAAATACGGAATCTTGTTCTCCATCAAATTCGAGTACTTCCACTTCAAGTTTGTCGCATAATTCTTTATTGAATGCAGGGGTAGCCTTTACCCATTTTTCATCTAAATAAACATCAGTACAAGCATGAAATGCCAGAATATCCGTTTTGATTAAATCTATAAACTTTTCAACACCTATATGATTCTTAACATCAAAAAAACATAACCTTGCAGGTATATCTGCAGCCCGAAGACAAGCAGCGAGTAAGCCTGCTTTTTCTATACAGTAGCCGCTCTTATTTTCACGGTTAAACAGTGTACTGGCTTTAAGTTCTTTATGCTGCAAATTGATATTGTATGGATTGTATTTCCATCCGTCTCTAACGGCTTGATACAATTTAACAGCAATTTTCTTTTTGTCTATTTCTTTTCCTATTGTATTTTTTACAAAACGTATAATATCAGGATGGTCACTATCTATAAAATAGGTAGGTAGCAAATACAATTCTATTCCGTAAGGGGCGTTATTCATAACGTAAAAATACGGGTTCACACAAGCTGTGAATAACCTTGCGTATTAAGTAATTAAAAAATAACTATTTTCGTTGGCATGTCGGAAGAATTACATCAGAAAGTACCCAAAAAGAAAAAACCGAGTTTTATATATGCGATTATCAGTATCGCTATGATTTTGTTTATCATTGGTTTATTTAGCAGCAGTGTATTATTTACCCGAAGTTATTATAATAAGCTGAAAGAAAGTATTCAGATTGATATCTATCTGAAAGATGACATTTCCGATTCAGCTAA
This sequence comes from Chitinophagales bacterium, assembly GCA_035339455.1. Taxonomy (GTDB): domain Bacteria; phylum Bacteroidota; class Bacteroidia; order Chitinophagales; family JADIYW01; genus JADJSS01. The sequence goes on along the minus strand of DAOQII010000107.1, from coordinate 723 downwards.
AAACAGCTTGACACAATATTTGGAGCATCAGCGTTTTTTATCAAAGGTAAAATATATCAGCAAAGATGAATCAGCCCAAGAATTCAAGAAAGCTTATAACCAGGATTTTGAACAAATTTTAGGAAATAATCCGCTTCCAGCAGCGTTTAGAATTAATTTAAAAGCAGAAAACTCTAACGAAGAATTTGCAAAAGACTTAAAATATAAACTCCAAGGCATGGATGGCGTGCAAGAAGTCTATTACAATGCGCTGGCATTCAAAACGGTGGGGACACAGATTAATCCCATTTTTTGGGGTATTCTGGTGCTTTGTTTAGTCTTATTGATTGTAGCTTTTCTCATTATCGATAACACCATCAAATTACTGATGTATTCGCAACGCAATACCATTCGCACTATGCAGTTAATAGGAGCAACGGACGGTTTTATTATCAAACCTTATATCTGGCGGTCGGCAGTTATCGGCATTATCAGTGCAATAGTTGCCATACTTATCCTGGCTTTGCTCATTTATTTAACAATTTATAAGTTTTCTCTGGAAATTTCAGCTACAGATTTTGTAAATTTGTCGCTCATAGCATTAGGGTTAGTCGTTTTCGGAATTTTGATTGCTGTAATCAGCACTTATTTTTCAGTAAACAAATACCTGAAAGTAAAACTTGACGAATTGTATTAAACAGGCATTATGGCAAAAAATAAACCGGTACAAAAAAACATTCCATT
>DAOQII010000106.1:0-7649 GCA_035339455.1 Chitinophagales bacterium | reverse complement strand
TTGGGAAGGGATAAGCGCTGAAAGCATCTAAGCACGAAACCCACTTCAAGATGAGTTCTCATAGGGTCGTCGAAGACTACGACGTTGATAGGCTATAGGTGTAAAGTTGGTAACAACAAAGCCGAGTAGTACTAATAACCCATCAACTTTTTAAAATTTGAATAATATCCCAATATGTTAAAATATACAGCATTACGCTAAAAATTTTAATGGCGATTTTAGCGTGGGTGTTCACCTCTTCCCATCCCGAACAGAGAAGTTAAGCCCCACAGCGCCGATGGTACTAGGTTAAAACCTGGGAGAGTAGGTCGTCGCCAATCTCTTACAGCCCCGCATTCTTGCGGGGTTTTTTTATTTTACCTCTTTTACTTCATGTTTTTTATACTGTATGATTGTTCTGTCTTGTCTCAAAAGTATTCTGATATTCAACTACATTACTACTAAGGCATAAGTTTCATTACATGTTGCCTTTGGGCATGTACTAAAACCTATTGAATTAAGAAAATAAAAAGTAATTTCAAGTTTTGCATCACAAAGAAACTTTAACTTACGATACATGCCAGTAAATACAGGTATGAGTTGTGAGCAAATATACCTATGGGATTAATTTGAAGACTTTTTTTAACTTCGTTTGTTACGACAATATCTAATTTTCTGGTATATAATACAATCACCAAAACCAACCTACGAGGTCAATTTCTATTTAGAAATTCAAAAGGTGTTGATTATCAATGTGTTTGATTTTTAACCTACGAGGTGTTACATGCCCGGAGGATGAGGAGGTGGCATAAACTCTTTTGGTTTATCGTCTGTTTGTTTTGCACCTCCTTTTGTTTTTCGCAAAGTATAAGTGATAGTACCCATAAAATAGCGTTGCAATGCCGTACTTTGTACATCTTCAGTATAATTTTCGGTTACATTGCGACTGATGCTCTTATTTTGATTCAGGATATCATTGGCACTGAATTTAAGTTCCAGACTTTCGTCTTTCAGGAATTTGTAAGCCAAACTTGCATTGAGCAACCAGTAACTTACATTATAGCTCGAACTACCCCCGGCATTCAGCTGATTACTTACTCCGGTATTCAATACGAAGCCTTTCCAAAACTGATAGTTGATTTTTGCCGATGCAGTATGTGAATAGTAATTGGAATTATTTTGTTGTTGCAGTGAATTGCGTACTATATTATATGAACCGGCATAGATCAAGGTAAAATCTATTTTTTTACTAATATTGCTACTCACTACAAAACCTCCGTTTACAGCATAAGTGTTTGCATTATTCTGCAACAGATTAATAAGCGTAGGTGTACGGGTATATGCAAAACCGGTGTTGAAATTCATATTACATTTTATTTTTGATATTGGAAAACCATACGTAATAAATGTTCTTGCCGCCAGATAGCCGTGCATGTTTACCGGATAGCTTAATTGTGTACCATTATTGACAAGCATTTGCTGAATGAGTGTATCATTTATTATAGTTTGTGTGGCTGTAGAAATATAATTCCGGGTATTGTTGAACATGGCGAAAATGAACATGTTTGTTGCTTTATCTGTATTCGATCTGCCGTATCTTAAGCTGATTTGCTGAGAAAAAGTTTGTTTCAATTCGGGGTTGCCTGTACTTAAGAGTAAAGTATTGCTGTTGTCAATTACATTTTGCAATTGTGAAATACTTGGAGGATTGGTTGAAGTCCTATAATTGATTCGAAGATTATCTGTCTTGGAAAATTTATAGGTAAATTCTGCATTTGGCAAGGCGGTAATAAAATGTTTTTTTATTTGAAAATCGTAGGGAAATTGCTGTACACTGCTCAGAAGTGCACTTTGCCCATTGACACCGACCGCCCAGCTTATTTTATTTTTGTTGAAACGATAGGCAATGCCAAGACTATTGGTGATATACTTATTTAAAAACAAATTGCTTAAAGTTGAGTCTAACTCCGTATAGGAATCAGATAGTGCATCGAAATTATACGTGTTTTTGTCGGATGCTGAACGTGTATAAGAAGGGTTGTAGGACAATGAGATTTGTCCGGTTTTTTTAATTGGTTCAGTATATACAATTGATCCGCCTAGTGTGTAGTTAAGTGTTTTTAAGGATGATTGCTGATCCAGGCTATCTGTTACCTCTAACGTATCTTGCTGATAATTATTCAAACTCCACAATGAGCCGTCATTCTTCTTGGTATTCACATTGGTTTGTAAGCTTGCAGAAATGGTTCTGCCTTTTTTATGCAATTTATGCTGATACAATATTTCATTATTGAATGTGTAGCCTTGTTGCTTAGTATGTTGTTCGTTTTGCAATGTACTGAGTATGCTTTCAGCATTGTTGGTATTCGCCTGCATGGCAGAGCGGTTGTTGTAATATTGTGTGGTAAATGAAGGGGTAAAAATCAGTGTATTATTACTGTCTATGGTATATTCGATTCTGAAATTAAGACGATTGTTAAAGTTTTTCGAAACTGCTTCTTTATTTTCAAGATATACCAGATTGCTGTCATTTGAACTTAAATAATGTCTGTTGGTATTGCTGTTATTTGTGTTTTTTGAAGCATTAAAAAAATAAGAACCCGAGAAATTGACTTTCTTCTTTTTACCCCATTTATCCGCATAATTTACCCCTAATGCAGTAGTAGTAGAGATACCGCTTTGCGGAAATACCATTAAATTGTTCAGTGGGCTGTTTCTGCCCATTCCACTTGGCCCGCCTCTGCCTCCGCCTCTTCCGCCACCACCGGATGAACTTCCCATTGCACCAACTAAATCTTGCACGCTAAAATTTTGTATATTGATATTATTGCTCATGGCAAGAATGGAAAATCTGCGGTCGTTTTTGAAATCATTATAGTTGGCACCCACTGTATAGCGGTTGTCCGGTCCGCCATATCCCGCATAAAATCTACCTAATTTCGAGTTGCCTAAACCATTTTTAGTTATAATGTTTAATGTCTTTTGTGCATTGCCATCGTCAAATCCTGTAAACGCGGCCTGATCACTCATTTTATCAAAAACCTGAATTTTATCGATTACTTCAGCAGGTAGGTTTTGCAATGCAGTGCGTGTATCATCGCCAAAATAGGCTTTTCCGTCCACCAATACTTTTTTAACTTCTTCACCATTTACTTTTACAGTTCCGTTCTCCGAGGACATACCCGGCATTTTCATTAAAAGGTCTTCAGTAGTTGCATCTTTATTAGTTTTAAATGCCTCGGCATTGTATTGTGCTGTATCTCCTTTTTGCAGCACACGAATTTGTTTACCTTCAATATTGACTTCATTCAGCATTTTTGAATCTTCTTCGAGCTGTATAGGCTCAAGTTGAATATTGTCTTTTACAAAAATTTTCTTCGTAAAAGTTTTATAGCTGATATAAGAAAACTCAAGCAAATAAGCACCTTGCGGTACATTATCAAGTTCAAAGTTTCCATTCATATCAGATACTGTGCCCAGTTTATAAGTGGTATCCCGAATACCGTTAAGCAGAATATTTGCGCCAATAATTTCTGAACTGTCTTTGCTATCTGTAATTCTTCCTGAAATTTTATAGGACTGCCCATTAGAGGGTAAAACAAATAAAATAAGTAATAGTGAGGCAAATAAAAGTTTAAACATAAATGACAAGAGTAGATATTAGACTGTAAATATCGGGTAAAGTTTAATATGAAGTTGCAATTTCAGATTTGTTTAATCTTTATTAAGCATTCAATTTTCAGATAATAGATTTTATTTGCTGGAAGCTATTCTATTTGATTGATTTCAATTTTATAAACTGCCCAGTCGAAAAGATTCAAAGTTTCAAATTTTTTGATAAATGTTTTCTTATCTAACAGCGTTTTTGCAGGTATTTCAGCAATGCCCAGCATATCATCATCATCAATAAATTCGTAATACCCTTTTTTGTTTTTTAATAATTCTTTGAAATAAACCCTACAGATGGCATCAAAGGCTTTCAGTTGTTTGCGTGTGTCTTGTTCTATCAAAACCAGACGCAGGGTATCTGTACTTAAAAGGGAGTCTGTTTTAAAGCTATATATTTTTGTTTTGTGCGATGAATCAGCCACAAAATACTCGCGTACCAATGGAAGTGGATTTTCAATGTTAACTGATTTCTTATACAACAATAAAACCAGCTCATCATTGAAAGTAGCTCCTGGTGCAAGGTCTTCGCTCAAATCTATCGTTTTAATCTTTATGCTGTAAGTCAGCGAATCAGCATGAGCTGCAAACAAATACATGCAACAGGCTAAAAAAAGTAGTTTCTTCATAGTTGAATTTTTATGTATTAACAATTTCACCGGAACGTTAGTTTATTTTAGCTTTTAAAATAGCACATTTTAACTAATTTCATACTATATGTCTAACACTACCTTTATTTCAGTCGAAAAAACGGCAAGAATTTTTACATATGGCAATCTGACCAATAAGACCAAGCTGATATGGATGGTAGCACATGGGTACGGACAATTAGCCGCTTACACAATTAAAAAGTTTGAAGTACTGCATCCTGAAGAGCATTTTGTTATTGTACCCGAGGCACTCAACCGTTTCTATTTGGATGGCTTATCCGGTAGGGTAGGTGCCAGTTGGATGACAACAGAAGATCGGGAGCATGAGATTGCCGACTATATTTCATACTTAGAAAAAGTTTACGAAACATTAATTTTACATTCAGGTGTAAAAGTGGTGGCTTTTGGCTTCTCTCAAGGGGCGAGTACAATATGCAGATGGGCTTTACAAACACAAAAACCGTTGAATAACATCGTTTTATGGGGAGGTAGCGTTCCTAATGAGTGTTTAGAACAAGTCGACCAATTAAACAAATTAGCTCCTTATTTATTGGTAGGCGACGCAGATATCTATATAAGTGAAGAAAGAAAAGAAGAAATTATGAAAAATTTACGTAATATTGGCTTAACATTTTCACATATTTTTTACAAAGGCGGTCATTCTATCGTAACCGAACCTTTAATCGAACTCTCTGCCCGCTTAACACAAACCTAACATTACCGCCTTATTTTTGCATCAGCTTTTTGAACGAAACGAAATGCATGAAAAAAATTGCCACCATATTTATATTAAACCTGATGTGTGTATTACTCACATCAGCTCAGGTAGAGTACGGCGTTGCATCGTATTATGGTATTGAGTTTGAAGGAAGACCCACTGCTTCAGGTGAAACTTATTCTCAGAATAAATTGACTGCAGCACACAAAACCATGAAACTCGGCACAATAGTTAAAGTAACCAACACACAAAATAATAAGTCGGTTTATGTAAAAATAAACGACAGGGGACCTTATATAAAAGGCAGAGTGTTGGATTTATCTACCAAAGCAGCCCACTTATTGGGTTACAGAAATGCCGGAACTTGTACCGTGAAAATTGAAACCGTGCATCCCAATGATATTCCAAAAGATTTATTGGCAGCTTCTGTGAAGCTCAATAAAAAACCGGATTTGGAAAAAACGCCAGAGAACGACAGTGCAGAAAACAGAGACGAAACATGGAAAAATATTCCTACAGTAGATACTGATATTTTTAACCCTTATGCTCCGACAGGTAATCAATCTTCTTCTTCAAACTCAAATGCACCTGCCAACGAATGGAAACTGAAAGGAACTGAAGCTATTGGCAACCGAAAGCCTTATTTCGTCATTACTAAACACAACAAAGAAAATGACGGATTTTTTGGCATACAACTGGGAGTGTTTTCTGACCCAACTATCATTTTTGAAATAGCAGACAGTATTTGCAATGATTATGACCACGAAGTAATAATTGAGCAATCTACGCTAAATGATAAAACAGTATATAAACTATATATCGGTAAATTCCAAAATAAAACCTATGCAGATGCGCTCAAATTAAGCATGACCGATAAATTTAAAGATGCATTTGTTGTACGTTATCAATAAAACCGTAAGTATTTTCAGGATAGTCAATCTTCACTACATTCCATTGTGCTATAATTAAATTGAATCGTTGTTAACCCGACTCAGATTAAAAAAGTAACCACCAGCCAAATAAAAAGCCGCTTCATCAGGAGCGGCTTTAATTTTTTGAATAAGACTATTGGATTAATATTCATCTTCATTAAACAAGAAATCTTCTTTTGTCGGGTATTCCGGCCAAATGTCTTCGATGCTTTCATAAACTTCTTCATCATCTTCCATTTCCTGTAAGTTTTCAATCACTTCCAAAGGTGCACCTGTGCGGATGGCATAGTCAATAAGTTCATCTTTTGATGCAGGAAATGGTGCTTCTTCCAGGTATGATGCTAATTCGAGTGTCCAGTACATAATTTTAAATTTTAGATTTACTATTTTTTCAGGGTTGCAAATATATACGCTTTTTTAAAAAAACAAAATATTTTTTTTAACGATTTTGATGTTGATTATCAATTGCTTATCCAGATTTTCTCCGGACAACCTGCATCATGGGCTAATTTTCTGGCAAAAACGAACAAAAAGTCAGACAAGCGGTTTAAGTATTTTATCAAAATCGGTTCTGTGTTTTCGTGTTCTGCCAGTCTTACCACACATCTTTCAGTTCTCCGGCAAACAGTACGGGCGACATGGCAATGTGCTGATACAGTATTTCCACCGGGCAATATAAAATGTTTCAACTCGGGTAAGTGCTCATTCATTTTATCTATTTCATTTTCGAGTAACGTAATCATGCTTTCATTTATTTCAGGCAACATGAGGTTTTTCTTTCCCGGTTCTGCCGCTAAATGTGTGCCAATATCAAATAATCGGCTTTGTATAGAAGTAAAGAGCGCTTGTTGAGCATCATCTGTTAATCCACTTACAACTACTCCTATGCATGAGTTGAGTTCGTCAACCGTACCGTATGCTTCAATGCGCAAATCGCCCTTGGATAAGCGCATGCCACCGTAAAGTGTTGTTGTTCCATCATCGCCTTTTTTCGTGTATATTTTCATAATTACCGGTCATTTTATAGATGAATAAAAGAGTTTTTGGTTGCAAAAAAGTGCTAGTCATTTTTTATCACCTGAATTTGTTTAATTATTTCAATTGTACTTTGTATATCTGCTTGTGTGGTATATTTTCCCAAACTAAAACGAATACATCGTTCAGCATTTTCTTTGCTTAAGCCCATGGCAGTAAGTACATGTGAGGGTTTATTTTCTGCAGAAGTACAGGCTGAACCTGTTGATACGGCTAGCTTTGTTTTTGTTTGCCGTATGAAATCTGCTGCTTTAAATGGAAATTCAATATTAGAAGTATTTGGAATTCGCAGTACATTTTTTCCATTAATCTGTATCCGCTTTCCGAAATGTATCATTAAAGATGATTCTAATTCATCCCGGAGTTTTTCCAAGGAAATATCGAACGCAAAAAGTTCTACTGCCTTTCCGAGAGCCACAATGCCAGGTATATTCAAAGTGCCGCTTCTTTTTCCTTGCTCATGCCCTCCGCCATGTAGGAGAGGTTCAAGGCTTACTCTCGGGTTTTTGCGTCTGGTATACAAACATCCCACACCTTTTGGTGCATAAATTTTATGACCGCTTATGCATAGCATATCTATTCCATCTTTATCCACATCAACAGGAATTTTCCCCATGGCTTGTGTCGCATCGCAAAAGAAGATGGAGTTTTTTTGATGAATAATATCAG
>DAOQII010000105.1:0-7739 GCA_035339455.1 Chitinophagales bacterium | reverse complement strand
GTAACCGTTGCACTTAGTGGCGATGCCGGAGATGAGCTTTTTGCTGGATATAACAAACATTACGGAGAGTGGCAAATAAGAAACGGCGGCTGGAAAGCAGATGCTATTCATTTGCTGAAACCTTTATGGGAGAAACTACCCAAATCGAGAAGTGGAAAGATGGCCAACAAAATCAGACAACTGGAGCGATTTGCAAACGGTATGGATTTATCACCGGCTGAACGCTGGTGGCAATGGTGCACGTTTTTCGGTTTGGACAATGTAAATAAACTATTGAACGGCAAAACAGACATGGTATTACCCCAAATTATCAGTACCAGACAGCAGTATATGTCGCTTGTGCAACACGACGGTACGATAAATGATGATTTGCTGGCTGATGTCAGCATGGTATTGCCGTATGATATGCTGGTGAAGGTAGACAGAATGAGTATGCGCAACAGCCTAGAAGTGCGCGTGCCTTTCCTTGATTACCGCATTGTCAATTTTGCATTTTCTTTACCGGTTTCATCCAAAATAAATGCAATGTATAAGAAGCGCATTGTGCAGGATGCATTCCGAAATTATTTGCCAAAAGAATTATACAACCGGCCGAAGAAAGGATTTGAAGTACCTTTATTGCAATGGTTCAGGACAGATTTAAAATCTAAAATACTGGACGACTATCTGAGTGATGAATACATTCGGGCACAAGGTGTTTTTAATCCGGAAGTAATAAGCGAAATAAAGCAACAGCTTTTTTCATCCAATCCCGGCGATGTACATGCAAGAATATGGTCATTAATCGTATTCCAAAATTTCTGGAGAAAATATGTGGAATAAAAATCAACGTACTAAAATCATTGGCTAATATCCAACATATCGGCATTAGTGCTAATACGGCGTTTAATCTCTATAATTTCAGATTAGGATTGATAAAGGCATTGCAAAATGCGGGATACAAAGTTTTTGCCATCGCTCCTTATGATGAATATGCGGACAAATTAATTGCAGAGGATATTCCATTTATTGAAGTAAAACAACTGGCAAGAAAAGGCACAAATCCATTTCAGGATTTTTTGCTGATGAATGAATACCGCAAAATATTCAAAAAAAACAAGATAGACATTGTGTTGCAATACACGATTAAGCCCAATATCTATGGTACATTGGCAGCAGTATTTACAAACACGAAAACGATATGCACGGTAACCGGCTTAGGATACACCTTTTTGAATGATAGTCTGTCTAATAAAATTGCACATCGCCTTTATAAACTGTCATTTGGAAAAGCAAATATTGTTTTATTTCAAAACGCAGATGATTTGCAGCTCTTTTTAGAAAAAGGATTAGTGCAAAAAGATAAAGCCGGCGTAGTAAATGGATCTGGCATCGACACGGATTACTTTTATCCGGAATTTTGTAAAGATAAAATAAACAACGAACAACAAAAACAAACTGCCTTTCTGATGGTAGCACGTTTATTGAAAGACAAAGGGGTATATGAATATATAACAGCCGCCACGAAAATATTGAGTGAAAATAAAAATGCAGTATTTCATCTTCTCGGGGCTTTGGATGATGGAAATCCGGCGGCCATAAAAAAACAGGAACTGGAAGATTGGATAAACAGTGGCATTATTATTTATCATCCACACACACATGATATCCGTTCTTATTATTGTGATGCCGATTGCGTGGTGTTGCCATCTTATAGAGAAGGAATGCCCAGGGTATTACTTGAGGCAATGGCCATGGGCAAGCCATGCATTACAACTGATGCACCCGGCTGCAAAGATGCAGTTGTAGAAGATAATACAGGATTTATCTGTAGTACGGCAAATTCGGCTTCATTGGCATTTTGTATGAGAAATTTCATTAATCTCAATATAGAATATAAAAATCAACTAGGTATAAATGCAAGAAAAAGAGCGATTAATGAATATTCAATAACTCATATTGTTAAGTTCTACTTTGATTTAATTAAAAAAGTTTAATTTTTTTGTCTGATTTAAAATTAATGTTACTAACTTTATAAGTTGGAATGCACAGCGACTTAACACTCATATTTTCAGCACTTTTTACGGCATTTGTGCTTACATATTTTTTTATCCCGTCAATCATCAAAGTGGCGAAAATAAAACATTTGTATGATGTACCGGATGACCATCGAAAATCGCATTCAAATGTGATTCCTACATTAGGAGGCATTGGTATTTTTGGCGGGTTTATGATTGCCTTTTGCTTATTTGCGAATTTTTCGTTGGCCAACAGAGAAATAAAATATGTATTGGCAGCCCTTTGTTTCACATTTATGTTGGGCGCTAAAGATGATATTGTTGATTTGGTGGCAAATAAGAAATTTATCGGGCAAATATTTTCTGCAGCGATTATTGTGGTTTTGGGTAATATCCGCATTACCAGTATGTACGGTCTGTTTGGTATTACATTTCTTGATACGTATAGCAGTATTTTTTTATCTATACTCACTATCATCTTTATCGTTAATGCTTTTAATTTGATTGACGGCATCAACTTGTTGGCAGGCAGTATCAGTATAGTTATATCTGTTGCTTTTGGTGCGTGGTTCTATGTATACGGATTTACCGATTATGCTGTATTAGCCGCAGCGATGAGCGGAGCAGTGCTGGCATTTTTAAAATACAACTTTACTCCGGCACGGATATTTATGGGCGATTCGGGGAGTATGTCTATCGGGCTGTTGGCAGCTATACTGGCCATACAGTTTATTGAAATGAATGAACTTATACTGAATAAAGGCATCAGTATCGGGCAGCCGATAGTGGCATCTCCTGCTATGGCAATTGCCGTGTTAATAATTCCTATATATGATGCTTTAAGGGTATTTGCTTTGCGTATTTTGGCAAGAAAATCTCCATTTTCTGCCGACAGAAATCATATTCATCATAAGTTATTAGACATCGGATTGAGTCATTTACAAGCAACTGTCATCTTGATTGCCGTTAATATCTTATTTATCATTGCTGTTTATTTGCTTCAAGATTGGGGCAATCTCGTACTTATCATACTCGAAATTCTTATGGCAACACTACTTACTTTATTGTTGTTTTTAATAAAAGATAAAAAAAAAGCAGAAGTGAAGCTACCTAAAAGAAAAGTGGATTTATCCCTTCATTAAGGTATAAAAGACTATTTTCTTAATCTTGTTTTGCCGCTCCAAAACTAAAACCCATCGTAAACAACAATGGGAAATTTCCGAATGTGCCCCTGTAAATTGTTTCACTGTTATTGATTACGCTAAACATAGCTTGCAAGTTGAAGTAGCCCACTTTCCCCATCGGTACGGAATAACCGGCACCTATCAGAAAATGCGGCACGGTAACTCTCTTATTGTAATACACGTATGATGGTTTATTAATTAAATCAAATTGCGCCATGGCATACAATCCCCTGAAAATATATCCTTTGGCATATACATCCATTCCGGTTACAAAAAAATTGTATGAAACCGTATTGCTGAAGCGATAATGCTCGTAAATAAATATCGGACCGGCACCGGCTTCTAATCGGTCTTTCAAAAATAAATACCCTACCGTCGGTGAGATATTGATATAGGTATAGCTGCCAAACTGTAAACCAAAATTTCCGCCAAGCCGAAGATGTCGCAATCTGTCTAGTTTTTTTTCTTGTTTAGTACGGGCATCTTCATCTTGTGCTTGCTTTTTATCCGTCTGCTGGTCTTTCTTTGTGTTTTCAGTAGGAGCAGAGCCGTTATTGTTTGTAATTACCGTATCACGGATAGTGGTTGGCTGATAAATTTCTTCCTGTGCTTTTAAAGATACGGTAGTGCAGAACAGAACCGATAAAAACAAGATTGCAGATTTCATTTTTTAATTTTTATTGAATGCCTTAATTTAGTGCAAAAACTGTGCATGAAATTAATTACTCCAAAAATAACGGCATTTTTATGCATTTTCACCCTTTATAAATTAGGATTTTGTCAATTAACACTTGAAAACATTTTTTTATATAAGAGATATGAGCCCAAATTAATCGATGAAATTCATTTTTTAAACCAAAGTCCGCAATTTGCAATACTGGAAACTACGGGAAAACAACAAAATATTTCCATTTATAATACCCAAAATAACCTGACAAAAAAGGTTCCTTTAATCTTTCCGGGTAGCTGGAGTAATTTTTCATTTTCAAATACTGATAAGTATATTTTGCTTGAGAGTGATGCTCATTACATTTATCGGAGAGCGTATGAAGCCAATTATTTTATTTTGAACGAGCAGCATGAGCTGCAAAATATTTATGCCAATAAAGTAATGTTTCCTCAGTTTTCTACTGACGATTCTAAGATTGCATTTGTGTCGAAAAATAATCTTTTTTACAAAGACCTTAAAGCTGACAAAATAATACAAATTACTAAAGACGGAAAGCAAAATTACATCATCAACGGAAAAAGCGATTGGGTATATGAAGAAGAACTTCAATTGACACAAGCTTATAAATGGAGTCCGAATGGTACCCATATTGCTTATTTGAAATTCGATGAAAGTAAGGTAAAAGAATATTCTTTTCCGGTGTATGGCAGTGAGAATTACCCGCAAAATTTTATTTATAAATATCCCAAAGCAGGCGAGGAAAATTCAAAAGTTACACTCTGGCTTTATAACCTCAAAAAGAAAAAAAACACGGCTATAAGGTTACCGACAGATTATGAGTATATCGCAAGGTTGTATTGGAATTTTGAAGGAGATGAACTCCTTGTTTTGACACTTAATCGGAAACAAAATGAGCTTCAATTACTCTCTTATAATTTGTCCTCAAAATCGTGGCATACTTGCAATAAAGAACAATCGGATACGTATATTGATCTGCAGGATAATGTGCTTTTTCTGAAAGATAATTCTTTCTTTATTACATCTGAGAAAGAAGGCTATAATCAACTCTATCATTATACAAAAAACGGCGAATTAATTAAAAAAATAACTACAGATACAAAAAATATAGATGCGCTCTACAGCGTGGACGAAAATTCAAAGAAAGTATATTACCAATCGGTAGAAAAGGAGGGACTGGAAACCGTAATAATGAGTTGCCGGTACGATAACTTAAACCAAGAGCTACTGAGTAAGCAACGGGGTGATAACAGAGCCGTTTTCTCCAAAGATGGTAGTTTCTATTTCCAAACCTATTCGAGTGACAGTATTCCCCCACAGATTTCTTTACATAACTTATCGAATGACAGTATTGTTTTGTTGATAGACAATAAGGCATTAAAAGACTCACTTAAAGATATTCCCAGAAAAACCTATACGACTTTGCCTGTTAATGGCAATAATTTGAATACCTATTTGATTAAACCGACCAACTTCGACTCGACTAAAAAATATCCCTTATTGATGTATGTTTATGGAGGACCTGGTAATATTGAAGTCAGTAATAAATGGCAAAGCAGCCGTTTGTTTTGGCTGAATATGTTGGCTGAGCAAGGTTATTTTATTGCCTGTATAGATAACAGAGGCTCCGGTGGGAAAAGTGCAGATTTTAAAAAAACAACATATTTACATCTAGGAAAATATGAAACTCAAGACCAAATTGCGGCTGCACAATATTTGGGTAAATTGCCCTATATAGACAAAAGCCGAATCGGGATTTTTGGCTGGAGTTATGGCGGTTTTATGGCCGCCAATTGTTTGTTTGAAGGCAATGATGTTTTTAAACTGGCTATTGCCGGAGCTCCTGTCAGCAACTGGCGTTTTTATGCTAATATCTATACCGAACGATATATGCAAAAACCCGAAGAAAACAAGCAGGGCTATCAGGAATATTGCCCGACCGTTTTAGCTGAGAAACTTAAAGGAAAATTTTTGCTGGTACATGGCACAGCAGATGACAATGTGCATTTTCAAAACTCCATTCAATTAATTCATGCCTTACAGCAAGCTCACAAGCCATTCGATTTGTATATTTATCCGGATAAGGCACATAGTATTTCGGGATCAGCTACAAGGTTTGACTTGTATTCACGGCTCACTCAATATATTATTAGCAATCTATAAGCCTGAGTTCGGGTTAAGAAAAAAAAGGTGAAAAAAAATAGTTGATTTCTCATTTTTTCCTCCAACTTAACAAGGAGGAAGAATTAAAAGGAGCTGGTTATTGATAAGAAATCAACTGTTTTTAGTAGAAACTCTTATCCCGAACACAGGTTTTCTTTACACATAAACGGTGATTTTTTAATTAGTTGCCATGACAACTATTCCGTAACATTTAGTTTACAGAATAGATGCAACGACAACTTAACTTTGCACGTCATTTCAGCTAACTAATATTAATAAATATTCTAATCTTTTAATTAACGCTAAAAAAACAAAAAATTTTTATGAAAAAGATCGTTTTAGTAATCGCTGTGTTATTTGCCATCGCAGGTAATACCTTTGCTCAAGTAGAAAAACAGATTCAGGGTGAAGCCATGAATGCAGCAGAAAAGAAAAAAATGGATGATACCCTTAACGGATGGAAGTTTGGTGGTATGGGCGGTTTGACATTTAATCAGGCTGGTTTTAAAAACTGGGCACCGGGTGGAGTTAATTCATTTTCTATGCTATTTAATCTGAGACTAAGTGCTGATTACAAAAAAGGAAAACACTTATGGCAAAACTGGGCGGCTGCAGAATATGGCTTGCAATTTATAAAAGGCGATTATCATAAAGTACGCAAAAATGCTGACCGTTGGGAAATTTTCTCTAAATACGGATATAAGGTTTATAAACCACTTTATGTTGCAGCCTACGCAGATTTGCGTTCACAATTCAGCAAATCGTATACTTATGCCGATACAACCAAAACACTGACATCCAGATTTGCTTCTCCTTTAACGTTTGAAGCAGCCATTGGTTTGGACTATGTTCCCAATGCACATTTCTCATTATTTGCATCACCATTGGCAGCGAAGATCGTGTATGTTGGAGATGATGCTATTGCAATGGCAGGAACATTCGGTAATGCCTGGCCAAAAAAACACAGAGATGAGTTTGGTGCAGTATTAATAGCCACATATAAACAAGATTTCTGGAAACAAAATATCAGTATATTGTCAGTATTCAAGGTGTATAAAAATTATTTGAGATCAGACTACGAGAAAAGTGCAACAATCAACAGTTTTGATAATGCAGGTAAAAAACACTATCGCCAAAACTTTGACATCGACTGGCAAACTACACTCGGTTTAAAAGTGAACAATTGGTTGTCTGCCAGCGTATTTATGCAACTGGTATATGATAATGATGTCATCTTTGCAAAAGATGCCAATAATATTACCAGCACTAAAGCCCAATTCAGGGATGTAATTGGAGTAGGTTTAACTTACCAAACCAACTATTTCAAAGCAAAAGGCGAAAAAGCAAAAAAACTATAAACCATTAACCGCCAAATGAAAAAAGCCCGCAAAAAAATGCGGGCTTTTTTTATTTTTTATAATGTTCCTGTTTAGCTAAGTTGTGATTGTAGTAACTCATATTTTTTGATAAGTTCATCTAATTTACTTTGCTGTTTTTTTGTTTGTCTTGGTCTTAAATAAAACCAGCAAAACAAGAACCAAATGATGGACAACGCGTACGACATTATCCTCCAAAAAACTGTCATTCGCAAGGATGGTTCAATCATATATAATAAGATACCGGAAGAAAGCAGGATAAAATACAGATTTAAAATTGTCGTTTGCAGCTGTTGTTGTTTCCTTTTCAAAGCCAGCAAATTGTCTAAAT
>DAOQII010000104.1:2068-7798 GCA_035339455.1 Chitinophagales bacterium | reverse complement strand
AAAACAATATGTGCAACCATATTTGTTAAAGGGTCACTGGTAAGATTAGTGATTTGAAAACGGAAAGTATCCGGTTCACAAAAATGCATTTCACCTGCTAATGGCACAGCACCGGGAGAAGGCAATCCGATAAAGATTTTGTTGCCCGGGGAAGCCATAGCATTTTTAGAGGTGAACATCAACACCATTGCGAATAACGCAAACACTAAGGAAGTGAGTTTAGTATTTTTCATTTTACTACTTTTAAAAGTTGAAGCTGACATATCCGTCAGATTTTCAGAACCGGAATTAGTTGAATTATTCCATGCTTGTTGAGTAATGGTTGTTAATGCCATTGCTCTTTTGAAGAATAAGTGTCTTGCCTGTAAGCTCATCAATTTATTTCCCATTTTATTCCGTTTAAAAAAAACGCATGCAGCTGTTAAAAACAGCCAACATGCGTTCTGATGTATTTTCTTTGTTAAACAAAGTTAGTTAGTTAGTTAGTTAGTCCCCCATTTGTGAAAAATGTCTATACAAGTATAGAGTTTTCCACATTTGAATGACAAAAATAGTGTACTTATACCACATTTGCAATAGTTAGGTTAAAAAATGTAAAGATTTTATTAAAAATAGTTCTAATGCATACTGGTAATGAAGTACTTGCGTTTTGATGTTTATCAAAATATTTGGTGTATTTAAGGATTTATTAAACACAATAGGAACTACAATGCCGATATATAAATGAAACCTCATTTGAATCACAACATGAAATAAGGCTTATCTGAAGAACTTTTATTAATTTTTTGTAGTGTCTTGACGAATGTTAGTGAGGTCATTGAATAATTTAGTCATTTGTTTCCAAGTGACTTCACAGAAAAGGAATCATTATAGTCTTAAGGGTTAAATTGAAAACGTAATTATATAGACATAACATGGACCTCGACAATTAAAGTATTTTCTTGGCAAAATATTTGCTGTATCGTAATTATGTTTTTTTATTACTTTCGCAAAAAATTAATCATGAAAATTTTTAGTACCTTATTAATATTGCTTCTGTTTTTTGTTACTCAAATTAGTATCGCTCAGAAGACAAAATCAAAATCAACTTCGAAAACGACACCTGCCAATAATAAAAGTAAAGAAGTAACAGCTACGAAGAAAGAAACATTACCTTCTAAAAAAAATAATGAAACAAAGAATTCTGTTCAAAGTACCAAAGGTTGTTCATCATGTCCTGGGTTTGAAGGAATTGTATTGAGTACAAATAGTAATGGAAATTTTAGTTTTGATTCAATTGCAAAAAGCTACAACACTAATGTAAATACGGAGCTTGTCGGAGGAATTTGGAAATACACAAACACAATTTTAATAAACAAAAAAGGTGAGCTAGTCAAAATACTAAGAGCCTACTATAATGATTTAGACCAATCATTATATAACTTAAATAACAAGCCTGCTTCCGCTGATCCACAACCCGGTGATCAAGACATCATGAATGATCCGGCTCAAAAGATGAAAAAAGAAAACGAACGATTAGGAAGAGATAAATTCAATCCTTCAGATAACCTCTTAGTGTTTGATCCCAATGTGGATTATTTATTTTTAGATAAGCCTGGCAATACTGAAGATAGTTATGTAATTCGTAAAAAAAGACCTGACAATACTATTATCCAATTAACAAATGCAGATATTCGTTTTAAGTTTGAGAATAATGCAAAAACAAATCAAGTATTGTTTACATTACAAGAACATGACGAACCAATCTCAAAAGAATTTGTCGTGCTTAAACTAAATAATGATTCTTTTATTATAGCAGATTATTCTTTTAAAGAAATTCATTTCTTTGACAGAATAGGTATTCACAAAGAATAATCTTTTTATATTTATCCGGCTTGCGTTTTTATGTTTTATCAAATATCTTTTGTGCATTTTTTTTGACTGACAAATAGCACTGAATAAACTATTTCACTTTGCCGTCTGGTCTTCCGACCTGACGGAACGAAATTGAATCGGTAAGAAAATTATCCGTCAGATGTTTCCATCTGACAGCACGAGAAAAGATGGAAGCTTCTTATGACACGGGTACATTGATTCTCCATTCTGCATTTTCAATTCATCATTAACCATTAAAAATCCTGTTTTACGCCACTTTGTCAGCATTTTAGTATGGTATAATTCTTGATTTTTTGCGGTTTAGTTAATCATCATATCAATTTTATAAATAACTGACAATATGGAAACAGGAAAAATTAATGTACAAACGGAAAACATCTTCCCCATTATCAAAAAATTCCTTTACTCTGACCATGAAATATTTCTGCGCGAGCTGGTCTCCAATGCCGTAGATGCTACCAAAAAACTGAAAGGTCTTTCTCAGCTCGGTGAAGCTACCGGCGACCTTGGCGATTTAACCATTCAGATAAAAGCAGATAAAGAGAAAGGTACACTCACCGTCTCAGATAAAGGGTTGGGTATGACAGCAGATGAAGTAAAAAAATACATCAACCAAATCGCTTTCTCAAGTGCCGGCGAATTTGTAGAAAAACTAAAAAATACTGATGGTGCTTCTATCATTGGTAATTTCGGCCTGGGTTTTTATTCTGCCTTTATGGTGGCTTCTAAAGTGGAGATTCAAACGAAATCGTATAAAGATGCCCCGGCGGTAAAATGGACTTGTGATGGCTCTACCGAATTTACTTTGGATGAAATTGAAAAAGCAGAACGAGGTTCGGATATCATCTTATATATCGACGATGATTCTAAAGATTTTCTGGAAGATTATAAAATAAAAGAACTGCTTACAAAATATTGTAAGTTTTTGCCCATCCCTATTCAATTTGGGATGAAATGGCAAAGCGAAGAAGACAAAAAAGAAGGCAAACCCGAAGAGCCGAATATCATCAACAACACACAGCCTGCATGGACAAAATCGCCTTCGAGCTTAACGGATGAAGATTATAAAAATTTTTACCGGGAATTGTACCCGATGAATTTTGAAGAGCCTTTGTTCTGGATTCATCTCAATGTGGACTATCCGTTTAATCTAACCGGCATTTTGTATTTCCCTAAATTGAAAAACAAATTTGAAGTACAAAAAGACAAAATACAGTTATATTGCAATCAGGTTTTTGTAACCGATCATGTAGGCGAAATTGTACCTGAATATTTAACGCTCTTGCATGGTGTGATCGACTCGCCGGATATTCCGCTAAATGTATCTCGTTCTTATCTGCAAAGCGATGCGAATGTAAAAAAAATCAATCAGCATATCTCCAAAAAAGTTTCGGATAAATTGCAAGAGATGTTTAATAACGACCGTGTGCAATTTGAAGAAAAATGGAATGAAATCAGTTTGTTTGTAAAATACGGTATGCTGAGCGATGAGAAATTTTATGAGCGCAGCATCGGTTACGCGTTGTTTCAGACTACTGACGGTGCTTATTATACGCTGGATGAACTGAAAAATAAGATAAAAGACAACCAAACTGATAAAGACGGAAATCTCGTTATTCTCTATACTTCGGATACGGAAGAACAACACAGCTATATACAGCAAGTAAAAGAATACGGCTACGAAGTGGTAAAATTAGAAACGGTCATCGACAATCATTTTATCCAGCAATTAGAAATGAAAAACACATCAGGTGATGGAAATGACAAGTTGCAGTTTAAACGTGTGGATGCCGACATAGTGGCTAACCTGATTCCAAAAGATGAGGCACAGGAATCTGTCATGACACAAGAACAACAAGATACATTAAAATCTTTGTACGAAAATGTAGTTGAAAAATCCAAAGCAGATATCGAACTGAAAGCTCTTTCTCCTAAAGATGCACCTGTACTCATTACACGAAACGAATTTATGCGCCGTATGGCTGAAATGCAAAAGATGGGTGGCGGATCGCCATTTATGTTTGGCGGTATGGACGAAAAACTAAATTTAGTAGTCAATACCAATAATCCATTGAACAGTAAACTGCTTGCTGAGTCTGCTGAGAAACAGACAGAATATATCAAGCAACTTTACGATCTGGCATTGCTCTCTCAAAATATGCTCAAAGGCGAAGCATTGACCAATTTTGTGAACAGAAGTTTTTCTCTTTTTGTGGAATAAATTACGATTTCAACAAAAAACAAAAAAGTCCCACTAATGCGGGACTTTTTTTGTAGGCCGATAAGGATTCGAACCTTAACTAAAGGCACCAAAAACCTCTGTGCTACCGTTACACCATCAGCCTTGATGTGAGGTGCAAAGTTACATATTTTTCAAAATATTCAAAACGTTTTTTTCTCCGGTCTTTTAAAAAATGTTTACGAAACAAGATAACTCTCATCCTACCAACCTGAGTTCGGGATATCGTTTCAATTAAAAAAATAGTTGATTTTTTATGAAGAACCACCTCCACAAATGTCCACATGGACAAAACGTCTATAAAAAACCTCCACAAATGTCCATTATACCGAAATCAACTATTTTATCAGCTTATTTTTCTTAACCCGAACTCAGATACCAGTAAATTTCATATGAATACATCACAAAGAAAAAATGATACTTTTGCATAGAAACAACTGAAAAGTACGCCTGATGTCCGGAAATCTCCTGAAAATCTTCTTACCCCTGTTCCTTTATGCAGCCTGTAGCCAGGCTACAGCCAAAGGCATAAAACGCTACCAACCGGCACAGTTTTCCGGAAAAATAGGCATAGAAGCCAACATGCATGTGGGCAGAGTATTTCGGCATACTACTAATTTCAGACCAACTATAAACGGTCCCAGCTATGCCATTGAAGTCAGTGCATTTAAACAAACAGACGGCACTAAAAACTGGCAAAAAAAAATACATTATCCTGAAATAGGCGGTGGCTTTTATGCGGTAATACATCACAATCGAGATACTATTGGAAACGGTTTTGGTACGTATATGTTTTGGAAATATCCTTTAGTACGAAGTAAAGTAGTGGATTTTTATCTCAAGATGGGTGCGGGTTTGGGTGTGCTTACCAAAAAATATGATGCCATTAAGAATCCGGTTGATAATCCTATCGGTTCTTATGTTAATGTTTTTGTCTTAATTCGTTTCGGTTTAGACTGGAAAATTTCAAGGCAATTTAAGTTGGTCACGGCCTTTACTTACTCGCACTTTTCAGACGGTGCGGTGCAATTGCCCAACTTAGGCATCAATACCCCAACCGGCACTATTGGTTTGGTTTATTATCCGCAAAACAAACCGATTAAAGTAAACCGGGATACATTTTCAAGAAAGCCGGTATTAAAGAATGAACTTTATGCCAAAGCCGGTATCGGCATGTTGGATGTAACCAAATTCATCAAAGAGAAACCCTGGCTCATGCAAACAACCAGTATCGGCTATTCGCGATATATCAATATTTGCAATAAACTATCTGCAGGACTGACACTCGAATTTAATTTCGGCGAACCGCATATTTATGTGAATACATTAGAAACCGAGAAGAAGAAATTAAAAAAAGCCGCCACTGAATTGAGTATTAATATCGCAGATGAAATATTGATTGGCAGGTTTGCCATGCATTTCGAATTGGGAGCTTATTTATATCATACCTATCGCCTACCTTTGCCCATTTATTTCAAACTGGGTGGTGCTTACTATTTGCCGGATATGGGTAAGAAAAAACGCTCAGCCATGTTTATCAATGGCAACGTAAAGGCACATGGTGCTACAGCGCAACTGGTAGAGGGCAATATCGGCGGTGTTTGGAAATTTAATAA
>DAOQII010000104.1:0-1968 GCA_035339455.1 Chitinophagales bacterium | reverse complement strand
TCTTTTGCCAGTTCATCAGATTCTGTGCTGGTCGCTGCAATCTCAGCAAGGCTTTTTATCTTGTTTATTTTCGGCTTTCCACCAACAAATGACCATATATAATCGGAAAAAGAACCAAACTCTTTTTGTACTTCCATAAATCTTTTTGCATTGTTGACAGTAGCTTCTATTTTTTTTCTATTGCGGATGATGCCTGCATCCTGCATAAGGAGTTCCACTTTTTCCGGTGAAAATTTGGCTACTTTTTTATAGTCAAAATCAGCAAATGCCTTCCTGTAATTTTCCCGTCTCTGCAAGATTGTCCACCAGCTTAAACCAGCTTGAGCACTTTCTAACACTAAAAACTCGAATTGTTTTTGATCGTCATAAACAGGAACACCCCATTCTTCATCATGATATTTTTCATAAAGCGGTTTGCCCACACACCAGCCGCAACGAATGATTTCTTTTTTTGCCATGTTTAAATCTACAAAATAATTCTTCATTTTTGTAACGTGAAAATAATTACATCACCACAAAATCCGTTGATAAAACAGACCTTATTATTGCAGGAAAAATCCCGCCTGCGTAAAGAGAGCGGATTAATTGTTATTGACGGGTGGAAAGAAACTTTGCTGGCCATAAAGAATGGATTTCAAATAAAAACAGTCTTTTATTTTGAGCAATATTTAAGTGAACTTGAGTCGGATGAATTGCAACAACTGACAATAACTATGCACACTACTTTTGTTTCCACTTCTGAAGAAGTTTTTGATAAACTGGCATTTCGCGGCCGAACCAGCAAAATAGTAAGTATTGCAAAACACAGGACATCTACTTTTGAAAATATAACAGAAAATGAAAATGGTCTATACCTTGTTTTGGATGGCATTGAAAAACCTGGCAATCTCGGTGCAATTTTGCGCATTGCAGATGCAGCCGGGGTTAATGCAGTATTTTGTTCTGATGTACAGACGGATATTTTCAATCCGAATGTCATTCGTTCGTCAGTAGGTTGTGTGTTTTCTCAAAAAATAATCTGTGCTGAGAAAGAGCAAATTTTGGACTATTTTCAAACCAAAAAGATCCAAGTTTTTACTACCTCTTTAAAAGCTGCAAAAGATTATCTGGATGTTGATTATACAGCTGCAAGTGCATTTGTTTTTGGTACGGAAGCGGAAGGTGTACAATCCTTTTGGGAAGAAAATGCAAATCAAAATATATTGATTACCATGCGGGGGCAAAACGATTCTTTGAATGTCTCCAACTCCGTTGCCATTGTAATTTTTGAAGCTCTAAGACAAAGACAAACAAGATAAAACCATGGTGAGTAGTTTAAATTCTTCCATTAAACTTAAAAAAATTATTTATTAAACACAAAAAAAACAACGATAGTACCCGTAGTACTGTTTAAACCACATAGAAACATAGCATTTTTAAAAACAAATAGCTATTGGTGCACAACAGTTTAGATAGTCAGGAAAAACATAGTATCGCCTTTGTCGATACCTGTATTTTGCTATTCATACCCCAATTTATGATGCTGTAAGTGTTCTTAAACCTAAAAATCCATACCACTATGTGGTAATAATTATAAATCAAAATGCACTAAGAAGTTAGTAGAATAATGAAATAAATTTTGTTATGCGAGACATTAATATTCCCAGGCTATTACACGTTCTGTGTTCTCTTTGGTAATGTGTACCGGCGATGTATAAGTTTCTTTACTTTGCATCTGCCATGCTTTATGTTGTAATGCAGGTATTATCCAATCTTCTGTTTGGGCATTAATATTTTTAAATAATAATGATGTAGCATACAAATCGGTAAGCTGCTCTAATTCATGTTTAGCAGCAATTTCCAATTCAGCTTGACTGCTCATTTTGTTTAAGTTTTTAAAGAAATCGCAAGATAATGTGACTTGTTTTTTGAACGCTTCAACAGGAAAAACAGAATCATCCGCATGTGTACTATTTTGTTCAATCTCAT